>JAJFJO010000282.1 GCA_021774015.1 Gammaproteobacteria bacterium | reverse complement strand
CATTTTCATGGCCTCAATGACTAATAGCCTTTCACCTTTCTGCACACTTTGTTGCGGGGCAACTAAAATATCAATGATAGTACCCGGCATGGGTGAAGACAGTTGAGATCCAGATGCGGATTCCTGGTGTTTAAGCGCGTTAGGATTCATTAACTGTAGCTGGTAATGTTGAGCATTGTTGAAAATATGCAAACAGTCATTAACTTGAATGGCGACAAGATCAATGTGTTGATTGCCTACAAGGATAGAATAATGAGGGTTGGTTTGATGTAGCAACTCGGTCTTTAAGCAATATTTATCCCAGCAGAATTGAAATTTTTGATCAACCCTTTCCATGGTCACTACGATCTTTTGTTCATTCAGCCAAAATTTCAATGTCGTTTGGTTATGGTCGCTCAAACGCCAGCTATCGCGTGTAAGCCAGGGTGAATGACTATCTTCAATGTGCGATGCTGTTTGTTTGGCCTGTTGATTGAGCAAGTTGAGATAGGCAGCACAGCTTGCCGCTAACAGTGTTTCAGACATTGTATCGGTATTTGTAAGAATGTCATCGTTATGTTCAGTGACAAATTGTGTACCAATACCACCATTAATAAATTGTTTGTGCTGTAAAATATTAGCAACCATGCCCAAGTTAGTATCAACACCGACAACCAAGATTTCTACTAATTGTTGCTGTAATTGATGCGCTGCTTGTTCACGATTGTCTGCATGACAAATAATTTTAGCAATCATAGAATCATAATGCATGCTGATGTTATCATTCTCGCGCACACCCGTATCAATGCGACAAGCATTATCGGTTTCTGGAAATTGCAGCACAGAGAGCGTGCCCGTTGATGGCATAAATTCACGGTTTGGGTTTTCAGCACAAATACGTGCTTCAATCGCGTGACCGGTTTGTTGTATCTGATCTTGAGTTAACGGTAATGGCTCACCTGCAGCAACACGACACTGCCATTCAACGAGGTCAATACCAGTGATCATTTCAGTTACGGGATGTTCGACTTGAAGGCGGGTATTCATCTCCATAAAATAAAAATCATCACCATCAACTAAGAACTCAATCGTTCCAGCCCCGACATAATTAATCGCGCTTGATGCCTTGATTGCAACATCAGCCATTGCTTGTTTTAAAGCGCTTGACAGGAAGGGGGCAGGTGCTTCTTCGATAATTTTTTGATGACGTCGCTGCATGGAGCAGTCACGATCAAATAAGTGGACAACATTGCCGTGTTGATCTGCAAAAATTTGTAATTCAACATGACGTGCATTGGCTAAGTATTTTTCTAAAAAGACTTGATCGTTATTAAAACTAGATTTAGCTTCGCGTTTTGCGCTTTCTAGTGCGCTTGCAAATTCCGTTTCATTGTTTACTAAGCGCATACCTTTGCCGCCACCGCCAGCTGTGGCTTTAATCAAAATAGGAAAGCCAATTTTTTTAGCAGCATTTAATAAGATTTTCACATCCTGTTGTTCACCATCATAGCCAGGTGTTAGTGGTATGCCGGCTTTCTCCATGGTGTGTTTAGCAATAATTTTGTCGCCCATAGCATCGATGGCCTCAGGGCTTGGTCCGATAAAAATAAGTTGGTTGTCTGTGCATGCTTTAGCAAAAACGCTATTCTCTGCTAAAAATCCGTAACCTGGATGGATGGCTTGCGCGCCAGAATCTAAGGCAGTTTTAATAACACGAGGAATATTCAGATAACTCTCTTGGCTGCTGGCTGGACCGATGCAGTACGCTTCATCAGCCATAGCTACATGCATAGCATTTTCATCGGCTTCGGAGTAAACAGCCACGGCCTTAATGCCGAGTCGTTTGGCTGATTTAATAATGCGACAGGCTATCTCGCCGCGATTTGCAATAAGCAATGTATCAAACATTAGAATTTCATCCAGTTAGGAGGGCGTTTCTCTAAAAAGGCTTGAATCCCCTCTTGAGCCTCTGCAGAAACTCGAGTTTGCGCTAATAATTTAGCCGTTTTCTCAGGGAGGTCAGCTGAAGGTTCAGCAAGTAGATCCATTAATTGCTTAACAGCAGCAATCGCATGAGGGCTATTTTTTGTTAATTTTTCTGCGACGTCCTTGCCTATGTCATAAAGATGGTCGCTTTCGTGAATGTGATGCACGAGTCCAATGCGTAATGCCGTAGAGGCAGGGATCAGTTCTGCAGTGACAAAATAAAAGCGGGTTGCACCATAACCGATTCGCTTTAATACATAGGGTGAAATGGTGGCGGGGATTAAGCCTAGTTTCACCTCAGAAAAACAAAATGAAGCATCATGTCTCGCCAAGACAATATCACAGCAACACAGTAAGCCGGCACCGCCACCCATAGCGCGTCCTTGGACGAGTGCAATGGTGGGCTTGGATAACTGATTGAGTTTTTCAAGTAATGTGGCTAGCTGCATGGCATCATCAATATTTTCTTGCTCAGTGAAATTAGCCATTGCTTTCATGCTGTCTAAGTCGGCGCCTGCGCAAAAATGCTTGCCAGTGGAGCGTAAGATAACCACGCGAATGGTATTGTTGTTTTCGATACTGTCGAGCTGTTTGATTAAACTGTCAATAAGCTCTGCATTAAATGCATTGTATTTTTCTGGGTTGTTTAATGTGAGAGTGCAAATTGCATCATCGATATCACATAATACAAGTTCACTCATTAGGATTTCCTTTTTTTAGTGGACCTCGGATAGCTCGCTGGCGCTCGCTTCCGGGATGGCATGTATTTATTCTTATATGCATAAGCATGTCCTTACATCCTAAATACACCAAAATCACTATCGGGAATAGGTGCATTTAATGAAGCAGAAATACATAGGCCCAATACCCGGCGTGTATCAACTGGATTAATAATACCATCATCCCAACAGCGAGCACTCGAGTAATAAGGATGACCTTGCGTTTCATACTGTTTGCGTAATGTCTCCATAAATGCAAGTTGTTCCTTCTCATCCCATTTTTTTTCGTTGCGTGCGAGCTGATCTTGTTTAACTTGAGATAAAACACTGGCTGCTTGATCGCCGCCCATCACAGAAATGCGCGCATTAGGCCACATAAATAAAAAGCGGGGGGCATAGGCGCGACCGCACATCGCATAATTACCTGCTCCATAACTATTGCCAACAACGATAGTAAATTTAGGTACTTTAGAACAGGCCACTGCATTCACCATCTTAGCGCCGTGCTTGGCAATACCATTGGCCTCATAGTCTTTCCCGACCATAAATCCTGTAATATTTTGCAAAAATACCAGTGGAATTTTTCGTTTGCTGCAGAGCTGAACAAAGTGACTGCCTTTTAATGCAGAGTCAGAGAATAAAATACCGTTATTCGCAACAATGCCGACAGGGTAGCCAAAAATTCTAGCAAAGCCGCAAATTAATGTCGTTCCAAATAAGGGTTTAAATTCATCAAATTCTGATTTATCAATGATGCGTGCAACGATTTCGTGCATGTCATAGGGTTTGCGAGCATCCATGCTCACCACGCCGAGTAACTCTTCTTCGGGATAAGCGGGTGGGGCGGGGTCGCGAACATCTATATCAATAGGTTTATTGCGATTGAGATTATCAACCACCATGCGTGCGATATTGAGCGCATTGCTATCATCTGCCGCATAATGATCGGCGACACCAGAGGTGCGGCAATGCACATCAGCACCGCCTAATTCCTCTGCGGAGACTTCTTCACCTGTTGCTGCTTTAACAAGAGGTGGCCCGCCAAGAAATATCGTTCCTTGGTTTTTTACGATGATACTTTCATCAGCCATTGCGGGGACATAAGCACCACCTGCTGTGCATGAGCCCATTACCACTGCAATTTGCGGAATATTCTTTGCAGATAAATTGGCTTGATTATAAAAAATTCGTCCAAAATGATTATGGTCTGGGAACACTTCATCTTGTTTAGGTAGGTAGGCGCCACCAGAATCAACTAAATACACACAGGGTAAATTATTTATTTCTGCAATTTCTTGTGCGCGTAAGTGTTTTTTTACGGTGACAGGATAATACGTGCCGCCTTTAACGCTAGGATCATTAGCAACGATCATACATTCACGATTCTGTATTTGACCAATACCTGTGATTAAACCGGCTGCGGGTACATCATCATCGTACAATTCATAGGCTGCCATTTGTGAGAGCTCTAGAAAAGGGGAGCCCGGATCGAGTAATTCATTGATGCGTTCACGCACAGATAATTTTCCTTGTTGGCGCTGGCGTTCGCGCGATTTTTCTGGGCCACCTTGTTTGATTGTTTCACTTTTATCATTAAAATCTTCAATCAGTATTTGCATTTGTGCATAGTTTTGCTTGAACTCATCGCTGTTGATGTTAATTTTGCTGTGTATTTTAGGCATACATTACTCCCGTTCAACTGCAATTGCTGTAGCCTCACCGCCGCCGATACAAAGGGCCGCGATGCCGCGTTTTACATCGTGTTGTTGCATGCTGTGTAACAACGTCGTGACAATGCGAGCACCCGTTGCACCAATAGGATGGCCTAACACACAAGCACCGCCGTTAATATTAACTCGCTCATGTTGGAGATTGAGCTCTTTCATCGCAGCCATTGTAACGACGGCAAATGCTTCATTGATTTCGTATAAATCGACATCATTAGCGGACCAACCCGTTTTTTGAAATAATGTTTGAATGGCTCCGATAGGCGCAGTAGTAAACCAGTCAGGTTCTTGTGCGTGGGAACTATGGGCAATAATAGTTGCTAGGGGTTTCAGCCCTAACGCATCGGCTTGTGAGCGTCGCATAAGCAATGCAGCCGACGCGCCATCTGAAATTGAGCTGGAATTTGCAGCTGTTACCGTCCCATCTTTTTTGAACGCGGGTTTTAGTTGAGGAATTTTTTCGGGTTTGATCGTCTGTGGGCCTTCATCCTGATTGATGACACACTCATCTTTGCGTGTTTTTGCAGTAATAGGCGTAATTTCTGCTTTAAATGCGCCTGTATCTGCAGCATTTTTTGCACGTTCAAATGAAGCTAATGCAAATGCATCTTGCTCTTTTCGAGTGAAATTAAATTTTTCCGCGCAAATTTCAGCAAAAGCACCCATAGAGCCACCTTTATAGGCATCCTCTAAACCATCCAGCATCATATGGTCAAACATTTCTTGGTGACCGATGCGATAGCCAAAACGCGCTTTAGATAATAAGTACGGAGCACGTGTCATATTTTCCATACCACCTGCAATCGCCGTATTAATGCTGCCAGCGGCAATTGCATCGTGCGCGAGCATGATCGCTTTCATGCCAGAACCACACATTTTATTAATCGTGCTGCAGGGTGTTCGTGTAGGGATGTCCGCACCGATCGATGCTTGGCGTGCAGGCGCTTGGCCTAAACCAGCAGGGAGTACGCAACCCATAATGACTTCGTCAATATCATTTACATCCATACCAGCAGTTTCAATAACACTGTGTATAGCAGCACTACCAAGGGCAGTAGAAGTTGTTTCTTTAAAATAGCCATTGAAGTTACCGATGGGTGTACGTTTTGCGGCCACGATAACGATGGGGTCTGCTTGACTCATATTTTTACCTTAATATTCGTTAAATAATTCACGTCCGACAATCAGCCTGCGAATCTCTGAAGTGCCTGCGCCGATTTCATAGAGCTTTGCATCACGTAACAAACGCCCAGCTGGAAATTCATTAATATAACCATTGCCGCCCAAACATTGAATGGTTGAGAGCGCGACTTGCGTTGCGTTTTCTGCAGCAAATAAAATAGCACTTGCAGCATCACGATTGCATATTTCACCGTTGTCGCATGCTCGTGCAACGGCATACACATAGGCACGACTTGCATTCAATTGGGTATACATATCGGCTACTTTTGCTTGAACTAATTGAAATTCACCGATGCTTTTGCCGAATTGCTGTCGTTCATGAACATACGGGATACAGAGATCTAAGCAGGCTTGCATAATTCCTATTGGGCCTGCGCTTAAGACTATGCGTTCATAGTTCAGCCCGCTCATCAAAATATTAACGCCTTTATTGATTTCACCGAGCACATTGCCTTTGGGAACTTTGCATTGTTCAAATACGAGCTCACACGTATCAGAACCACGCATGCCTAATTTATCCAATTTTTGTGCGGTGCTAAAACCCGGCGTGCCTTTTTCAATAATAAATGCTGTGATGCCATGAGAACCGGCATCTTTATCTGTTTTAGCATAGATCAGTAACACATCGGCTTCAGGGCCATTTGTGATCCACATTTTAGTGCCATTCAAGATGAAGTGATCGCCTTGTTCTTCTGCTTTCAAACGCATACTGACAACGTCAGAGCCCGAGCCAGCCTCGCTCATTGCTAGCGCACCAACATGCTCGCCATTGACCAACTTGGGCAAGTATTGTTGTTTCTGTGCATCACTACCATAGCGATAAAGCTGGTTTAGGCATAAATTAGAATGGGCTGCGTAGCTTAAGCCTACAGACCCTGATGCTCGACTAATTTCCTCCATGGCGATGACATGCGCCAGATAGCCCATATTGGTGCCACCATATTCTTCGGCTACGGTAATACCCAGGAAGCCAAGTTCTCCAAGCTTGGGCCAGAGGTCTCGAGGAAACTGATTGGATTGATCGATATCGTGTGCGCGAGGTGCAATTTCTTGCTTGGCAAACTGCGATACAATTTCTCGCAGCATTTTGTGAGTATCCCCTAATTGCAAATCCATTCCATGAATCATATTATGAAGGTCCTTATCATATTCATTGGGCACTCAATGGTGAGTATCTGTATTTTAACCTTTAGGGCAGGAAGATAACAATGAAACATGAAGCTATTATACCAGCATGGATTTACAGTTTGGCTGATTACCGTCAAATTTTTGACTTGAGTGAGCAAGACTTAGATAAAAAGATTTTAGATTTTCCGGGAGGTATTTCTAGTTTTAATGCGGAAATGCATGGTCAGGGGCGCAAAGTGCTGACAGGTGATGTTAGTTATAATTCGAATCATGATGATATGAAACGCCAGGCTGAGGACATTTACCGTTATAACGAGCAGCATTTGCGTGAACACACAGATGCCTTGAAGTCTGGTGACAGTGATTTTATCGCTTCGATACTAGCTGCATGGGAA
>JAJFJO010000281.1 GCA_021774015.1 Gammaproteobacteria bacterium | reverse complement strand
AATCGCTTTGGAAACGCTTGCTGAGTGTGTTGGTTTTTTCTGTCGTTATTGCCAGCCTATTGCCAGCACTACTGAACGTTCATGCAACGGTTTATGTGCTAATAGGTTTAAGCTTGGCATTTTGGATTATTACCCAGAGCTTAAGTTTGTTTGTTCATTCTTCTAAAAGCAAAAAAATTCAGTTCAAACTATTAAATAAAAGTCAAACCGCAATGCTGTGTGCCCATGTTGGGGTGGCTGTTACGGTTATTGGTTTGTCGTTGACGACCGCATATAGTGTGCAACGCAATCTTAGCGTGCGTGTGGGCGATCGGGTTGGCTTAGGGCCCTATACCTTTATTTTTGAAGGAGTGCGCTCGTTGCAAGGGCCTGATTATAGCGGTGTGAAAGCGACTGTGCTGATTACAGAGAGGCAGCAGGAGGTTGCGATCCTACATCCTGAGCTACGCAATTTCCCCGTTCAGCAAACGACTATAGGAAAAACAGCAATTGACGCACGTTTATTTAGAGATTTGTATGTAGCTCTCGGCAGTCCCTTGCCTAGCAATGCGTGGGAGTTACGTATATATTATAAGCCGTTTGTCCGTTGGATTTGGGCAGGGGGTTTGCTGATGGTGATTGGTGGCATAATTGCTTTGTTTGATCGGCGTTATAAAACGAACAAAAGGACTTGAACAATGACAGAATCGATGAAACATGCATCGCGCTGGATAAAAACACTTATTCCATTGCTAGTTTTTATTATTATTGCATTGTTTTTATGGCGTGGATTACAGTTGCACCCACACCGCATCCCATCGCCACTAATTAATAAAGAAGTGCCGGCATTCAGAGCGACGACGCTAAAAACCAAGCAGGTTATTTTAAGCGCATCGTTAAAAGGGCAAGTGTCTCTTTTAAATGTATTTGCCACCTGGTGTTTGTCGTGTCGAACAGAGCACCCTATTATGATGGATCTATACAATCGACATTTAGTTAATATTTATGGGTTGGATTACAAAGATACGCGACAACCCGCTGAAAAATGGTTGGCACAATATGGAAACCCCTATACTAAAATTATTTATGATCCGACGGGAAAGGTCGGTATTAATTTAGGTGTTTACGGGACACCGGAAACATTTATCATCGACCAGCAAGGTATTATACGCTATAAATATATCGGTGGAATCACGCCAGCACAAATGTATAACACCATCATCCCCGAAATCAAAAAATTACAGAGAGGTCGAGCATGATCCGCCGTAGGTATTGTATTATCGCATGCTGTGTCATCGCTATGGGTTTTGTATTGAGCGCATTCGCTCAAGATATGTATCCGTTTCAATCGCAAACCCAGGCGAAACAATTTAATCAACTGACCCGAGAGCTACGATGTTTGGTGTGTCAAAATGAATCGCTAGCGGCTTCGAATGCGCCTTTGGCTGCAGATTTACGCAATACGATTTATGCAATGGTTAAGATGGGTGACAGCAGTCGAACGATCAAGCAGTATATGTTGAGCCGTTATGGCGATTTTGTATTATTTAAACCTCCTTTTTCCGCAACAACGGCAGTGTTATGGGTGGCGCCATTTGTATTGTTATTATTGAGCTTTATTATAGGGTGGGTTGTTGTTAAACGAAATAGATTGATAGACTCTGATGTTATTAATAAAGATATTATTGAAGAAGGGATAGCATAGTCATGCCCGTGTTATTTTGGGGCATGATAGCTTTAATGACATTGGCAGCTATAGCGCTTGTTGTGTGGCCATTGTTGCGCTCTGAAAAACCCGCAAAAAAAACCACTCTATTTTTATTGTTTGCTACCCCAGTCGTTGCTGTATTTTTATATATGCAATGGGGCTCTAGCAAGCAGCTGCAGCAATACTGGGTGTTGCAACATCAAGCGCGTCTTGTAAAAGCTGAGCTTAAAACGATTAAAAGTCCAAAGCAGATTATAGACCGGTTAAAAGCGCATCTTGTGCAATACCCTAATAGTGCAAGAGGGTGGTATTTGCTGGGCAAATTATATTTTGGAATGCGTGATTATCAACAGGCGTATTTTGCATTGAAAAGGGCACATGGCCTAAAACCACAGGACCCACAGTACAGTGTGGGATATGCAGAGGCACAATTCTTTAGAGATCACAGTCGGCTTAATACAACATCGATTATATTATTGCAGCGCTTAGTCGCTAAAATGCCTAATAATGTTGCTGCTGTGAATTTGCTAGCGATGAATGCTTATTTGGAAAAGCGCTATCAAACTGCGATCAACAACTGGGAACATTTGTTGGGTTTGTTCCCGCCGGGCAGTAAAGATAGCCAGCAGTTGATGCGCATGATCGCGAAAGCGCAGCAAAAAAGGTCTGGCCGCAAAGCCAGCAATGTGTTAAAACATCCTCAAGTTTGAAAACATTGAATTAGGAGAAAAAAATGGCAGAAACAGTTGATGAAATAACCGTCTCATATACAGAAGATGGCGTAGAAACAATGAAGGAGCTGGATAAAGCGATCTTGACCAAAGGCGCTTGGAGCACCATCATTTTCAAATATCAAACTTGGGACAATAAAAAACAGGGATATACGGATGATAAATACACCATTCGTCGTTATCAAAAACGCGATGGAGCTTATCAAAAGAAATCCAGTTTTAATATTTCCAGCAAAGACCAAGCACAGAAAATCATTGATGTGCTAACCAAGTGGGTTGCTGAGTAATCAGTTGTTGTCAGCGCGTGCTTTGGAGCAAAGTACAATCTTGCTACGGAACCACGCGCGCTGGCAAGTGATTTAGAAAACCTCACTTTCTAACAGCACGTTTTTCACAAAACCGACTATAAGCACGGGCACTTCAGAACTATGCACACACTTGACTCGGAACCACGCGCGCTAGCAAGTGATTTAGAAAACCTCACTTTCTAACAGCACGTTTTTCACAAAACCCACTATAAACACCCAATATTCAGACAAAATAATGTACCCAACACTCCAAACCTGCTGAAAATTCACACAAATCAACAACATCCTTTCCATTCGCTAAAATATCATTTAGAATCTTTAACTATCTATTTGTTTTTATATGTTAGGAAAAAGGAAGCTCCAACAATGAAAATTAAACACCTCGCTCCACTTACACTCTCTTTACTCACTATCGGTTCTGCCAGTGCGTTAACACTCACACAAGCGGTCAGGCACACCGTTTATACCAATCCGGCAGTGCAATTGTCCGAGCATACGCGAATGGCTTCTAACCAAGGAGTGACAGTTGCGCGTTCAGGATTTTTACCGAGCATCGATATCAATTATGGCGCAGGCCCAGAACGTAGTCGTAACACCAATACAGCATTTGGCCCTGTTAGTTTAGTGCGACAAGATTTTGGAGTTAACGTACGCCAAATATTATTTAATGGATTTGGCCGCTACAACGAAGTTAAGCGTAATCAATTTAAAACAAATGCAGACTCTTACGCGGTTTGGGGCAGTGCTAACGAAGAAGCAATGTTAGCCATTGAGTCTTATCTCACTATTTTACAAAACCGGCAGCTTGTTGCAATCACACGTGATAATTTGCGTCGTATTAGAGGTATTTACAACTTAGTTAAAGAGCGTAGTGAATCAGGTTTGGGTCGTAAGGCTGATATGAACCAGGCAACTAGCCGTCTGGCATTAGCACGGGCAAACTTATACGCTGCTAAAAATGAATTACGTAACGCTATTACTACTTTCCGTAAAGTCACGGGGCTTTCAGCAAAAAATTTAGCGATGCCAGGTATGGTATCTTCAACCGATGTACCAAAAAGTATGAGAGCTGCCATTGATCATGGTGTTCAAATTAATCCTAAGTTAAAATCTGCGATCGCTGATGTGGCAGAAGCTGAATACCAATATAAAGCATCTCTTTCCACCAACTATCCAAGCTTAGACTTTGTTATTGGCTCGTTACGAAATCGTAATACCGGTGGTGTGCGAGGACCAAACGTTGATACATTTGCATTGTTGCAGGTGAGTTATAACTTGTTTAATGGTTTTGGTGATGTAGCCAAGCAACGTGAAAATGCGTACGCTGTAGATCAAGCTGCTGATATTCGTAATCGTACACTGCGTGAATTAATTGAAAGTGTGCGTTTTGATTGGGATTCGATTAAAACATCTCGACAAAGAATTCCAGCACTGGCAGTATATCGTTCAGCTTCTTATGGTACGGTAAAAGCTTATAAAGAGCAGTTCAAAATTGGTAGAAGAACACTGCTTGATTTATTGGATTCTGAAAACGAATTATTTAATGCACGTGCGGCTTATGTAAAAGACCGCTATTTCTTACGCATTTCGCAATATCGTTTATTGGCTAGCATGGGAACCTTGCTGCCTTATATGAATATTCCATTGCCAGATACCGCGAAGATTGCTTATAAAGAAACATTTGTTATGCCTCAAGTGAATCCAGACCACGGTGTCATGAATTCTGCGAGAAGTGCATACGCACAAGTCACAGAGCAAGAAGCGGATAGCCGCCGTCATTCTAAGTGCGCGTCTAAATCAGCATTGCCGTTGCAGGGTGATATGTATAGTAACTTCCAAGAAAATGGTACATACCAGAACCATGACAACACCGTGTTGCCACAACCGAATGCAAAATACATTCAGGCAAATATTGGAAAAATGCGCTACGTAGCAGCTGGGCACATTGCGATGAACAATGTAGTTGCTAAAAGGCAAACCACTGTAGCAACACATAAAGCTAAGGTTGGTGTAAAAAACCACGCAGCAGTAGCACATAAAACAAAAGCTAAAACAGCTAAAGTTGCTAGTAATAAAGGACAGGATAAAAAACGCGTGTCATAAAGCTCACTTAGCTTGTTAAACCATCTAACAAAAACCGCCGATTTTATCGGCGGTTTTTTTTGCACTTAGAAGAACCACGCACACACTTGACTTGAAACCACGGGCGCTAGCAAGTGATTTAGAAGACAGTACTCCCTAAAAGCATATTTTTCACAAAATCCACTACAAGCACCCACACAAGCACACACCACTACAGAGCGCTTATCAGCATATGCGTCACACAACTGTCAATCACTGTAGCTGGTTTAGTTCTGCTATAGGCGGTTTTAGTTCATATCTGGTGTGGATATGGCAAAACTACGGTATTGCAGTGTGTTGCTTACTATTCTAACCTGATGCTTTTTATTAGGGGGAGCAGCATATGGCAATCTATATGAAAGCGCAGGGGATTAGTGGCAGTGTCACGGCAAAGGGGCATGAAAACTGGATTAAGCTCGATAGTGTGAACTTTGGTGTAAGGGTGCCTGTGTATACTAAAGCTGGTGATGTTCGCACTCGAGTAAAAGGCGCGCCAAATCTTGGTGAGGTAGAGATCACTAAGCCAGTGGATAAAAGCTCCATTCATTTATTTACATGGGCGGTGGAAAGTAGTCTGATACCTGAAGTTACGATTCATTATTGTAGAACCGATAATGCGTTAACGATGTATCAATCATTTATTCTCAAGAATGTTCTATTAAGTGAATTTGTGGAAGGGCATGATGG
>JAJFJO010000029.1 GCA_021774015.1 Gammaproteobacteria bacterium | reverse complement strand
CCATTCTTTAACTCTATCAGTTTGCAGATCATATATAAAAATAGTATCTATATTCCAATTTAAATTTAAAAAACTACTTATTATGTAATTTGAGATGATTCCTGCTCCAACAATACCAATAGCCTTAATCTCTTTACTCCTTCCTTGTTGGCTAAGAAGGCATTCTGTTGCTAAAACAGCTGAATATGCTGTTCGTGTTGCACTGATAATTGAACTTTCCATACAGGCCAATGGAAAACCTGTCTTACCATCATTCAATATATATACGGCAGAAGCTCTTGGCAACCTATCACACATATTGTCTGGATTGCTACTAATCCACTTAATACCTGAACGATTTATATTGCCATAAATATGTGCTGGCAAGGCAATAATTCTAGATTGTTTTTCAGGAAACTTAAGAAAATAGCTATTTGGATTAATAGTTTCACCATTTTTATGCATAACATATGCATCCTTAACTATTTCATATGCAGTAGGTCTTTCTCTAGACAAAATATTTTTGACCATCCTTCCAGTAATTACATGAAAATCAGACATATGGTTCTTCCAACATTTTATTGAGTTTCTCAAAAACCCAATCATCTGAATAAATAGTTTCTGTGTATTTATTGCCAAAATCAGGGGATACAGCAACAATAGTCTTTGGCCTGCCTCTAAAAGTAGTTTGCCGAATCGCATGTAAAACTGAGCCAGTAGATCCACCGACAAACAGTCCATATCTATTTAGCAGGTTTCGACAACTATGGATACAATCAAGTTCATCAACAAAAGAAACTTCGTCAATATATTTTTCATCAAGAATTCCAGGACGCCTACTTGTTCCAATCCCAGGAATAAAACGTGGTTCAGAGTCACGATTAAAAGTCACTGAACCAATAGCATCTACTGCAATTATTTTTGTTTCTGGAGAATGATTTTTAAAATACTTACCGCATCCCATCAAAGTTCCTGTAGTTCCTGCCCCAACAAATAAATAATCCACATGCTCAAATTGCTTATGAATTTCTTTCGCTGTTGTCATATAATGCGCTCTAATATTTTCAACATTACTATATTGATCGACCCAAATATAATTTCGATTCTCATTGATCTTGGCCTTAATCCAATCAATTCTAGCGCCTAAATAACCTCCATTTTTATCTTTATGCTTTATAGTTACTAACTCTGCTCCATAAAGTTTAATAAGCCTTGCATTTTCAGATAAAATATTTGGATCTGAAACACAAATAAGTTTATAGCCCTTCTCTTTGCAAATAATGCTGAGCGCAACCCCTAAATTTCCAGACGATGAGCAAATAAGTGTTGATAGGTTTGATTTAATTTTTCCCTGTAGCTCCAAATGATTTACAAAACTAATAGCAGTTTTAAGTTTGATAGAGCCTGCGATATTTAAGCCATCTAATTTTAAATAGACATCTAAATCATTAGTATAATTTTCTAATCGATAGAATAAATTATCTGATTTAATCTGAGATATTCTATTAATAATCATTAAAACACCTTTATTTTTGGCATTGACAAACAAAAAAAATAATAGTCAATATTTTTACAATAATAGCTAGTTAGCTTTTGAATTTATATTCGTAGAAATTACGGTTTTTTTAATTTTATGACTAATGTTTGGACATATTTTCAAAATATCTCATAAAATTGCTTCGCTATCTTAAATAACTATATAATGTTCTGAGTCAAAACTGCTTAATATAATCTTATAGAATGAACTTCACTCGATTTATGATCGGCTAAATGGTTTAATACAACTTAGAAAAGTAACGCAAGGACTATTTGGCTGTTTATAGCTTTACCACTCCTTAAATTTAAATTCGGTGATTATCAATTATTAATAACACTTCCATCACAAAAGTTTTTAGCTTTATATTTGTTAAATCTAAAAAGTCACTTGAATAACGCATAATTTTTGAGGTACAATCTGCGAGAGTAAAGTTTCTCTTTTGGTTACAAGTAAACGAGTAACTTTCATTATAGTAATAAACTGGCTTTCAAATTCCTCTTAGCCATTTTTGCGAAATATTCATCACAAAGGTGCTCTCAATGAAACCACTAAATTATTTGCCTTTCTATCATTACCCTACAAAAATCATATTCATTGATGACAACACTGAATTATTGCAAGCCTTAGTTGAATCCCTTTCAATTGAGGCTGAGATTAAAATATTTACTTCATCTAAAGAAGCACTCAATTATTTGCTTCTAGAAAATGAAAATGGTTCAGCACCAAATTTTTTCTCTCTGAATAGAACACTGGATGATATTATACACAATATCTTAGACAACCCAAATCGATTTAATGAAACAGGCGTTATATTAGCAGATTACAGAATGCCAGAAATTAATGGCCTAGATCTTTGTCGTGAACTTACACCCTACCGAATTAAAAAAATCTTGCTATCGGGAGAGGCTGATGAACGAACAGCTATACTAGCTTTTAATAAAAATCTCATTGATCGATATATCGCAAAACAAGATCCTTTTGTTTTGAAAAAAATAAAAGATTATATTATCCAACTACAAAAAAATTATCATCAAGACTGTATCGCTTATTATTTGACTACATACCCAGGCAAAAAAGTTGATTTTATGGCCGACAGTTCTTTTCAGGAATTTTTTAACAACATCCAAATCAAATTAAAAATTGTTGAATTTTATTATTCTTATATAGACAATGCCTATATATTAGTTAACAAACTGGGAACTGTTTATGTTTTATCAATACTTCTTGATAAGCATTCAAAGCCAAGTTTCGAATTGATATCACCTAAAGAAACTTTAAGATTACCCAGTGAAGAAATTTATTATTACAACATCTCACCCATTACCGTAGATACATTAAATATAACTTCATATTCAAAGTATCGGAATGCGAAAAAAATTCGACATGCTGATATCAATGATGCATTACATTGCAAAGCTCACAAACATAAATTTATACTGAGCACCAACAACATAGATATTCAACTCACACAAAGAGAAGCGCAATGCCTATACCATTTACTTCATGCCTTTACTGCCCAACAAATTGGAAGAACTCTTCACATATCACCAAGGACAGTGGAGGCACATATTAGCAATTTGAAAAATAAAATTGGAGTTCAAACCAAACAAGAAATAATTGAAAAAATTAACCAAGATCAAATTCAATTTTTTTAGCGCATCAATTTTTAATTTATTACCAAATACAGTAGCTCTAAAACCTAGAATTTGTGACTGAAAAACATATTGATATGTTGAATTTATTTTGTTTTTTAGAGATAATCTATAGTCACTCTATCTTAAAAAAGAATAGGCAAATCTGTGGTCTCAATAAAAGATCAAATACGCAAGAAATTTAGGCATAAAATTTTACTTGCTGTTTTTTTTATTCTCATATCTTTGTGTATCATGGCCTGCTATGATATTAGCCAAACTCTATTAGGCACATCCAAAGATTTAAGCATGCAGTGTAGCCAACTTTCAAAAAAAATACATGCTCCTTTCCAAGGTAACAAGCAACTGAGAATCTTTGATGATGCCAGTGTTGTGGTATCATGGGTCAATTCAATTTCGACCCATCATGGCAAAACAATGGTCTGGATTCCAGGTTTTAAATGGCGGTACGATTGTCCTAACAGCGTTGTTGGACAAAATCACGGGCATTTCAGTATTACAGGCTCATTTAATAGTAATACACACTTGATGCAGCTTATTGCTAGCCGCATTATCTTTCTATTTATTTCTTTTACTATATTGATCATTTTTTTAGTGCCTATTTTTGGTGAAATCCCAGATGAAATGTTTTTCCATCCCCTAATGAATTTACTTGCACTCCTAAAAGATAAAAAAAATACTTATGATAATCATAGTCATTATAATTTGAAATCAATAGAAATGATCGAAATTGAAAGTAAAATTGTAGAGCTGATTAAAACAACCGAAAATGCTTCACGTGACATCGCCTTTTCAAAACTGGCATCGCAAGTTGCTCATGACATTAGATCTCCACTATCAGCACTTACTATAATGTTATCTAGCACAAGCACTCTTCCAATAAAGAAGAAAGAAATCATGCAAAATGCAATAAAAAGAATAAATGATATTGCAAATAACCTTCTCAAGCAATATCAACAAAAAGAAAGCTCTGGAGATTCAATCAATGTTCTTCAAAGCAACCTTGTATACCCATTAATTGATAGTATACTCTCAGAAAAAAGAGAGCTCTTTACAAACAGGGTTACTCTAGATTTTAACCATATCAATAATTCAGCTATATTCTTATGTGCTGAAATTAATAAATCTGAATTTTCTCGTGTACTTTCGAATCTACTAAATAATGCTTATGAAGCTATTACTAACAAAGGTCATATTAACATTAGACTTTATAAAAAATCTAATTTGATTGTTATCGATATTAGCGATAATGGTTGCGGCATATCTCCTGATCAGATTGATTATATTTTTCATGAGGGCTCAACATTTAGAAAAAAATCTGGTGTTGGTTTAGGGCTGCATCATGCCAAACTGGTCATGAAATCTTATATGGGAAATATTAGTGTTACATCAAAAATTAATAAGGGCACTACAGTAACGCTGTCCCTCCCAATATCTACTCCCCCTGCTTGGCTGCAAACAAATATAATTTTTCCCAAGGGATCTACTATTATTTTACTTGATGATGACCCTAGCATTAAGCATCTCTGGAGTGAGAAATTACAAGAGTTCCTTTTATCTGGTGACATCCATGAAATTAAATTTTTTAGTCGTGAGCCTGATTTCCAAACTTGGTATCGAACACATAATGAAATCGATAATTTATATTTTATAATTGATTATGACCTCAATGATGAATGCACAAACGGTATAAAAATTATTCAAGAATATTCTATTCACACCACTGCTATACTGGCAACA
>JAJFJO010000280.1 GCA_021774015.1 Gammaproteobacteria bacterium | reverse complement strand
TCATAACAAGCAAGTTTTGATAACGACCAAATAATAGCCTTTTTAAAACTAAGAAAATGAGGTTCATAATCAACCATGCCCTTCGTTCTTTTATAATATTCCTTTCTGCTCTTGGAATCTTCAAACATAAACCCAGGGATGAAGTACCCATGACGTGTCGAAGGTACTTGTCTAAATCGTTTCAATAAAATTTCAGTTACCTCACGCCGACCCTTTTCTAGTTTACCCAATGCAATAACCGCCTCAGTATGCAGAAAGATATCATCTACTTCATTATCAAAAACCGCCCACAAAGCCCCAACAATTTCAGGCTTTGCATCCCCAATATCGCCAATGGCCTTAGCAACACAACAACGAAATGAGATATCTTCATCACAATCCTTCAATATTTTAATTAATTTATCTGCAAATAATTTGAAGTTTTCTGAATCTTTATCTTCTTCAAGCTTTATCACTAAGTGGACTGCTGCTTCGCGAGCAAGAAATATTTCAGATTTAATATCCAACATCTTTATTAGTTCCGAAACAACAAGGACTGCTTTTTCTCCACCTTGTGTCAGCAGTATCCTTATAGCCAGATCACGCACACTCCAATTCTTATCCCCAATAAATGTGAACAAAGGCCCAATAAAAGAGGGGTCATTTTCAAGTAATTGCATCACATAGATAGCCTTCATTCGTACGAAAGAATTTTCATCTTCATTATGCAAACAATCAAGCAATGCAACTTTAACATTATTTTGAAGCACAACTTTGCTACGCTGCCATAAAGCCTCTACAGCAGCTTCTTTCACATCCGGCCATTCATCTTTATCTTTTAAAAGTGCTAATAATACATCAGTGATCCTTTCTTCATATTTAGCAGCTACAGGCTTTCCCAGCTCTATTACTGTAAAACGACGCGTTTTTGTCTCAGAATATTTACTTTTATCTTGCAACACCCGCAAAAACACATCAATAACATTATCCGGCAACATAGCCTCACAAATAAGCCCTAAGCAACTTACAGCTTTATGATGGTAACCAGAATATACATCGTCATCAAGAATTTTTATTAAAGGGGCAGCAGCTTTAACCTGATTATTTTCAGGCTCAAGCTTCTTTAGAGCACAGGATGCAGCCTTAAATAGAGAAAAATCTGAGTGCTTTTTAATTGTTAAAACACCAGTTAACGAATCAATAATGGATTTTTCAGGTTTTGCTAACACGAGCAATGCCTGAACAGCAGCTACACGAACATGTGCATATTCCACCTCGTTATTCAAAATTCCCAGCAATTCGTTGATAACGATCTTATCAGCACATCCAATTTCCACGATCACCTGAATAATTGCTATTCGCACATGCTCTTTCTTATGCTTTAATTTTATCAATAATAGTTTAACAACATCAGAATGATACTCACTTACTTGGATAAGTGTTTTACCAGCTGATTCTTGAAGAAATTTAGATTCAAATGAAAATAACAAACCATCAAGAACCACGGAATTAATTTCTTTCAGTTCTGCCAACATAAGTGCTGGTCGACTTCCATACATTATTATTTTTTTCTGCAAATCCAGAATAGTTTCCACTCTATTTTTCCGCCACATTTCCACATAAGCAACAAAGTGCTCACGGACAGTATTCGGAAGTTCTTTCCATTTTAGGTTAGCTCTTGACAGCACTATTTGAAGGTTACCGTCCAGCTCATTAATGACACTCTCTTTTAATTTTGCCCACTCAAATAGTCCTAAACCCGGATAATGTTCCCGAAAACCAGCATATGCCAGCTTAAAACAGTTTGATAGTTTCAGCTCAGTTAACTTATAATTCACTTGCGTTAAAGTTAAAATTCCGATCTCCGTCAATTCAGAGCAGCCATCTAAAACTGCTTTTTCCAGCGATTCACTTCCTGTTTTTATTTCGACTAAAGCTCGACAATTGCTTGCGGTAATTTCTCGTAATGCTGGCGCTGACACTTTAAATGTAGTTAGTTGAGCGCAACCACTAATATTTAAGCAAATTAATTTGGGTAATGATTTAGAAGGAGAAACTGTTACTAGCTTCCACACATCCCAATTCGTTAGATACGTTGTTGGATTGTTAATATTCTGCATTTTTAGATGCGTGATGTTAGGGCAATATTCAGAAACATTATCCACCGCTGCACTGGTTAAACGCCAACAACCATTGACATCTAACTTTAGCAATGCACGGCCGGAGGTTTTCAACATTTTCCCTAGCACAAGGTCAGTAAGTGCTTCGCCAAACCAACTTAGGTTCAGGTGAGTAAAAGCCACTCCCGACATAGCTTCGAGCAAACGCTGCTTTTGATCTCGATCGAATGGTTTATCATCTTCATCCTTTTCACCCTTTAAGCTACTATCGTCACTATTTTTTGAACCACTATCATCACTGGCTTTTGAACTACCATCACCATTATCTTTTGTACTGCTATCTTCATAGCTCTTAATGATTTTAATTACTTGAATCTGCTGACGAGAGGAAAGCGTTTGAAAATCACTGATGCAGCTCACAGCATTGTCGCGCAAAGCTTCTATCACTTGAGCACATTCTAATTTTGCAAGTATATCAAGTTGCGTCAATGCTAACGATGGACTCATTATTGCTCCGGACGCAATTTCAACGGCATTATCTAGCGTTAGAGGCTTTGCAAACCGCGTGCTTAGCTGCGCGGTTTCTGCTGTTGTATATCGTGACTCATGGTTTTTATCCAGCAAAGGATAAATGGTAGCTTTCAGACGGCGCTTTACTTGCAAAGCAGCAGCGTTATCACCAGCATCATCGGCGACTGGTGGATATTTAACAAAAGAAGAACGATAATATCCAGCCAGCTTTTGCTGGACAGATTCCAGCAAATCTTGTCCGGTAACAAGGCCAGGACGCTTGTCAGCAGACGCCGAATCTATTACAGCTCTTATTTTTCGCAGACGATGGACCGCACTACGCATCGTATCCAGCCGATCAAGCAATTCTTTAAGAACCTCATCTGCTAATACCACACCCAACAAAGTAATTGCTTTTTTCTCGCGTGGGTCTTTATGATGGGTGTGCTTAAAATGTCTTTTAGCATCACTTGCATCAGGAAATAATCCACAGTAAGCCCGCTCTTCTACCTCTAGCTCTTTCAACCAAGATCGTAATAACTCAACACTATCTAAACGCAAAAATGCCTCTAAAATCTCATCATCGAGCGGCTGGCTCATCTGATCTAAACAATAAATAACATTTTTAACAAATAAGGTTTTTTTTAAGTGATATTTTTTAAATTTTCCATCCACTCTATAAAATGCACGTTCATTATCAATGCGCATGATAGCAAATTCACCATTAGAGAGTTCAACCATAAAACAGTTAGCTGGTGTGGCGTCTTCAAAATTAATCAGCAATGTCGTCAGGAGAGTGTAGGTAAAATTCTGTTGCTTCAAGCGACGTACACTAGCAGGATGCTTGATTTGTCCAGCGCCACCTTTCACCTCGCTTAAAGCATCGGCTAAGTTTAACGGCTCATCTGGCCGCGCTGTAATCCAACCATTGAATATTGCTTGGCTATAAGCATCCCAACTCATTTGCATAACAACTCCATCAGGATGCTCAGGAGAAATTAATTTCATCATTTGAGTCATGGGTGTGCCCCGATCACCCAAACGACGCGCTAGAGTACGCACTGCAAGTTCAACACCTGCCTGTTCAGGGCACAATTTAAACCAAAACTTGCTTTCACCTGATGAAACCTCATAAGCATAGTGGCGCCCTTTGGGAGATGCTGCATCTGGTTTAAGATGTCCTTTTTTATCAAAAAATTTGTCGTAAAACTCTTTTTTCAAATAATGAGTCTCAGTTGTTTTGCCATCTAGACTTACAACAAATTTAACAGTTTTATTAATCTCCGATGATATTGCAGCTGACGCCGCAGCTGAGCCTGCCGCAGATTGAGCTTTCGCAGACTGAGCGTCAGGAGTTTCAAACAATGCTCCCCACGCCAAACGAAAAACAGCTTCTTCATCTTGTATCTGAGGTTGCCAACCATCCGGGTTCGCTTCAGTTGAAATTCTTCTAATAACTGACTCTTTGAAACTGTCATTAATGCCGTGTAAATCAATAGATTTTAGTTCTGCTAAAAACAAGGCTCTAGTGTCATTTGATAGTTCACGATATTGTGATACTAAGCTTTCAGCGCAATCATCAACTGAATTGCTACGTTTAAAAATAGTGAAAATAAAATTGCGAATGAAACGTTGCTTTTGTTCCGGGTTAAGAGCTATTTCTTGCTTGTCCTCCCCAGTCGGCGTTTTGTTGAGCAACTGCATTAATTCAACAGCTGGATCAAACTTCTCTGGTATTGTTTGTGGTTGCATTATTCGAAGATAATCTTCAACTGGAGACAAGATAAGCGGGTAAACCCAACACAACACATTTAATTGTTCAGTTGTTGGTAGCAAACCACATTGCAATCTTGCTCTATGCTGCCTCAAGCTTTCCCAAGCCTCAATTAAGCTTTTCGCAAAATCTGTCGAAAAACTACTTGTCTTTATAGCGGATGCTAAATTATCTTCATCTTCTTTAAAACAGGTTGCCCCTAAACCAGAATTAAAATTGACTAATAAACATGCCAAATTAGAGAGACGTGCTAAATAATGGCATTTAAGTACATTTGCATCAGGATCATCAGATGGTGTGCCGCTTGCTTTTAAACTATCAAACGCCTTTAGCATAAATTCTTCTGGCATTTGTGAAAGTGTTTTCTGTATTGCATTTTGATAGTCAAGCAACATACCATTTGGTGAAGCATTATCTATCGCGGGCAACTGATTCATAAAAATTTGTTTCACTTGCAATAAAACATTTTTATGATCAAGAATATATCCATCATCAGCATCAGTAGACGCGACGATTGCAGCCAACTCAGCTGGAGTTTTTATTGATAAATTATCAAACCCATCATCGTAACCATGCATGGTTGTTACAGCACCAAACCCTGGACTCACTATAAAACTGTTAATATAAAGCTGTATTAATCTAATAGCCTCAACAAAATAGTTCTTATTCTTACAAGCACTATCTTGGATAACCAATAAAAATTCAACGTCACTTCCCGGTGAAAAATCACCACGCGCGAGCGAACCCAGTGCAAAAATAGAATATGCCGTTGGTGCTGGCCCTAAAAACAGTTCGATTTCCGTAAAAATTTCATAAAAAACTGCTTGAGCATCAATCTGATATCGATCTAGTGTAAGGGCCTCGGCACAAAAACTTGTTCTAGCATCTTTCAATCGTTCAAGTCGCGCTCGCCAATTATGCTCCCCAAGGCTAAGCCCCCCCGAGCCAAGCTTTGTTGGAGCAGAAGCTGCAGATCCAGCTGCCGATGCAGCAGGTGATAAACCCAAGTAGCGATCAAAATTTTGCCGAATAATTTTTGTCTGCCATCGAGCAGATTGAAGTTTTTTTTTAAGTTGGACAACAACTCCAGCTAATATTGTATTTGCATCAGCCCTTTGTAATTTTTCCAACAGAATGTGTAGATCCTTTAGACCATCTTCCTCAGCTTTCCCTTCAAGATAAGCTTTATAAATAATCGGTGTAAATTCTTGAAGGGCGATATCAAAATGATTGTTTAAAACCGCTTCTCCCCTCAAGGCAATTAAATTAATCACACACTTTAAAATTGCTAAAGGATCATTACAACGCTTCATATTTAAAATATATAACCGAGACAAAGACTTGCTATATCCACTAATATGGCTAGACAGTAACTTCCAAATAGCCGAATAAATTTTTACCCCTGCATCACTTTTTAAATCAGTATCACAGCAGTAACCTAATGCTGCACTGTACCATTCGAACGCTTTTTTTGCTGGAGACTCATCCATCTTGTCTTGAGGTGCCGGCAGTGACTCAAAAAAGCA
>JAJFJO010000279.1 GCA_021774015.1 Gammaproteobacteria bacterium | reverse complement strand
TGACGGCAACACCGATACCGCGTACATTGGCAATGTCTGCTTATGCTGACTTGGATTCTTCCGTGATTGATGAACTACCTCCGGGCCGCAAGCCTATTAATACAGTGCTTATTTCAAGTGAACGACGACAGGATATTGTGTCGCGTGTGCAAGTGAATTGTGAACAGCAGCGTCAAGCGTATTGGGTGTGCACACTGATTGATGAGTCGGAAGTGCTTCAGTGTCAAGCAGCTGAAGCGACTTATAACGAACTGCAGCAATGTTTGCCGAATATAAAAGTCGGTTTGGTGCATGGTCGTATGAAACCGAGTGACAAAGAAGCTGTGATGAGCGCTTTTAAAAAAGGTGATATCGATTTATTGGTTGCAACGACAGTGATAGAGGTCGGTGTTGATGTGCCAAATGCCAGCCTCATGATTATTGAAAACTGTGAGCGTTTAGGTTTAGCCCAATTGCATCAGTTGCGTGGACGAGTGGGGCGCGGTGAGATTGAAAGTCATTGTGTGCTGTTATATCAAGCACCGTTATCAAAAACAGCGGAAGAACGTTTAATTGCGATGCGTAACAGTAATGATGGTTTTGAAATTGCACGAGTGGATTTAGAAATGCGTGGGCCCGGTGAGGTGTTGGGTGTGCGTCAAGCGGGGCTTATGCAAATGCGCGTGGCTGATTTAATTCGCGATAAAGATTTGTTGCCTCAAGTGCAGCAGGTTGGGAAAGTGTTGGTGCATACTTACCCTGATTTAGTTAACCCTATTATTCATCGGTGGATCATGCACGCGGATAAATATGTTCAGGTGTAGGCTTGAGTAAAAAAAGAACAGCAAGATAACACCTTAACCATTGTTATTGTAAATGTGTTCAAACATTATCAAATATTCTTAATTAACAACGAATAGTGCTTGTTTGTTAGAAAACTATTGGGTAGTATATTCCGAGATGCGTTTCTTGACGCACTAGTATGTTTATAGGATATCATTTGAGCAAGGAGCTTTTAGCCCCCCTTTTATGTCTCCTGTAATTATTTTTTAGATCGTAAAGAGGGAAATACAATGTCGGTAAAAAAACTCTTAGTTCTTAGTGCTGCTGGTCTAGCATCAGTTGCTGCAGTTGCTGCCTTCGCAGGTGGTCCAGATGTAGCTCCTGCTCCAGTTCCAGCGCCTAGCTATCAAGGTTTCTATGTTCAAGGTGATATTGGTTATGCTTATACTCCTTGGCAGAACGTTTTTGGTGCTAATACTTTCAGCGAAAACTTTTTTGCTGTTGGTGGTGACATCGGTTACCAATGGAGCCGTTACTTGGCTGTTGAATTTGGTGGCTTCTGGCACAATAACACCACATTTGCTGGTGTATCATTGTCTGACTGGTTCTTGTTCACAGATGTTAAAATGATGGCTCCACTTCCATGGATCGATGGTGTGGACATCTATGGTAAGGCTGGTATTGCTTTAAGACATGTAGGCGTTACTTTCGGTGGTTTAACTGGTAGCAATTACTTTGTTCGTCCATTGTTCGCATTGGGCTTACAATACAACATCAACGATGCTTGGTTTGCTAAAGTGCAATGGATGTATGTGGATGGTGTAAACCGTTTCGCAATTCCATCTACTAACCAATTCACTGTTGGTCTTGGATACAAGTTCTCGGTTTAAGGTATTTATACCTCGAATAAATTTATTTTATTCGAATCGAAACGAATTAATCCCTTTTCTTGGCAACAAGAAAAGGGATTTTTTTTGCATAGTTAAAATGTCAACTCGATATGGAGCGGTGCACGCGAATGAATATGAAACAGAGCAAAATAAAAACAATAAACATCATTAATCGTAATAAGCAAAATAATATCTAAAGTAAGGCGGAAGAATATTTTTCGATCATAAACTTCTGCTAACAAACAGAAAAATCAGAAAAAAACTTGTAACACAAAAAACTATTCGGTAAGATAAATGCTGTTTGGTTGTAGCTTTGTTGTTTTTAATGGAGTTGCAATTGGTAGTGGGGTCTTAATCTCATCCCACTCTTTTTTTATACCTTATTTTTTGATCGAAAGAGGGGATTTACAATGTCGGTAAAGAAAAATCTTGTTTTAGCTGCTGCAGGGGTTGTTGCTGCTATTGGTGCTACTGCTGCTTTAGCTGGTGGTCCTGATGTAATGCCTGTTGCTCCAGCTTTCCAGCCTAGCGTTTATATTGAAGGCCATGCTGGTTATGCGTTACAACGTTGGGCTTCAGTTGGTCTATTCACAACTATTGGTAGCAACGGTACTGGTGGTTTTACTGCTGGTGGTGATATCGGTTACCAATTCACACGTCACTTGGCGTTAGAATTCGGTGGTTTCTACCTACCACGTGTTACTGGTAATGTTCCTGCTGGTACTCGTAACATCAGTAACTGGTTCCTATATGGTGCTGCTAAAGTATCTGTTCCTGTTTACACTAACGTAGACTTGTTTGGTAAATTTGGTGCCGTATGGCGTCAACTTCGCCACAGCGGTACTGCTGCTGTTGCTGGTGGTACTGGAAGCTACTGGCGTCCAATGTTTGCTGCTGGTGCAAACTACCACGTGAACGAAAACTGGAATGTTGGTTTCCAATACATGTTAGTACCAGGAAACGTATTGGCTGCTGCAAACCGCACAGCTCCTTCTGCAAACCTTTTCACAGGTTTCATTGGTTACTCTTTCGCAGTGTAATCAAGCAGAATATGCTTATAAAAGGAGGCCTTGTGCCTCCTTTTTTTATACCTTCTCCATATTATTGAGGCTAAACACGCAACTAACATGATTTAATCAGTGTATTTTTCTAAGCTTACCCTTGAAAAAACTGCCACTATCCCCATCTAGAGCCCAACGTTAACTTATAACCTTGGGAGTGAATACCTATGTCCGTTGAATCACAAAGCGAAACCTTAAGTTTTGAGGCTGAAGTCAATCAATTACTCAAGCTGGTCGCCCATTCTTTATACAGCAACAAGGAAATTTTTCTGCGTGAGCTCATTTCTAATGCGTCAGATGCGAATGACAAACTGCGCTATGAAGCGTTAAGTGATAATGCCCTTTATGAAGATGACTCAGAGTTGAAAATCTGGATTGATGTTGACAAGGATAACAGCATTATCACTCTGCGTGACAATGGGATTGGTATGAGCCGTGAGGAAGTGATCGACAATATCGGTACGATTGCAAAATCGGGTACTAGCGCATTTCGTGAAATGTTAAGTGGCGATAAGGCGCAAGATTCACAGCTGATTGGTCAATTTGGTGTGGGTTTTTATTCTGCTTTTATTGTTTCTGATAAAGTTATTGTTAGGTCTCGACGTGCGGGCATGCAAAAAAATCAAGGTGTGCATTGGGAGTCTGATGGAGAGGGCGAATATACAATTAAGAATGTAGAAAAAGAATCTCGCGGCACCGAAATCATTATTCATTTAAGAGAAGATCAAAAAGAATTTTTAGATGGGTTTCGTATCCGCAGCGTGATTACTAAATATTCCGACCACATTTTATTTCCTATTGTTATGAAAGCGGCTGAAACTCCTAGCTTAGATGACAGTAAAGATGAAGATAAAAAAGATGAACAACCAGAAGAACCTAAGGACGAAGTCGTTAATAGTGCGAAAGCATTATGGACTTTATCAAAAAGTGAGATTAAAGACGAAGAGTATAAGGAGCTTTATAAGCATATAGCGCATGATTTTGAAGATCCACTTGATTGGGCTCATAATAAAGTTGAAGGAAAAATGGAATATACCAGCCTACTGTATGTTCCAGCACGCGCGCCATTTGATCTGTACAATCGTGATGTGCAACGCGGTATCAAGCTGTATGTGAAACGTGTTTTTGTGATGGATGATGCTGAACAACTTATGCCTATGTATATGCGATTTGTTAAAGGGATTGTTGATACTAGCGATTTGCCACTTAATATTTCTCGTGAAATTTTGCAATCAAATAAAACGATTGATCGTATACGTTCTGGTTGCGTGAAGCGTGTTTTAAGCATGCTAGAAAAAATGATGAAGGACGATAAAGAAAAATACACTGCTTTTTGGAAGCAATTTGGTGGTGTTTTAAAAGAAGGTCCTGCAGAAGATTATGCGAACAAAGATCAAATTGCTGGCTTGCTTCGTTTTGCTACAACTGCGGATGATAGCGAAGATCAAAATGTAACGCTGAAAGATTATATGTCGCGCATGAAAGACGACCAAAAAGCAATTTATTATTTGATTGGTGATACGCATATTGCGGCTAAAAATAGTCCTTTGTTAGAACTGTTCCGTAAAAAAGATATCGAAGTTATTTTGATGTCGGATCGGGTGGATGAGTGGTTGGTGTCGCACCTAACTGAATTTGAAGGTAAGCCGCTGCAGTCTATTTCAAAAGGCGAATTAGATTTGGGTGATTTAGAAGACGAAGAAACAAAAGAAGAAAAGCAGGAAAAAGAAAAAGAGTTTTCTGATTTTGTTGAGCGCGCTAAAGAAGCGTTAGGCGAGCGTGTGAAAGATGTTCGAATTACACACCGTTTAACAGATTCACCAGCGTGCGTGGTATTTGATGAGGGCGATTTGACAGGTCATATGCAGCGGATGTTGCAAGCAGCCGGACAAGCCTTTTCTGAAAACAAACCCGTATTAGAAATTAATCCGGATCATCCAATTGTGCAAAAAGCGAATGGTGAAAGTGATAATGGCCAGTTTACTAGTTGGACTGAGTTATTGCTGAACCAGGCGTTGCTTGCGGAAGGCGAACAGTTGAATGACCCTGCCGGTTTTGTAAAAAGTATGAATGAGCTGATTTTACAAATTGGTAAATAAATGTTAATGCCTCTGGCGCTCGC
>JAJFJO010000278.1 GCA_021774015.1 Gammaproteobacteria bacterium | reverse complement strand
TGCTCTGCTCGTAAATCGCCCCACTTTATCTCGCATAATGACTTTGACATAGTGGGCAAATCGGGAGACGCACAATGTGTAGGAAAGCATCGACATAATCTGTGCATTTTGAGTTGCAGATTCTTTACTGTATATCTCGTTTTTATTTAAAGACGGAGAGGAATAAAACGCTGCATAAGGTGAAAATTTGCAATCAGATAGTGAAATAAAGCCTAAGTCACTTAACGTTTTTTCTTGCCGCTCGGTTATCACTGTTTGTAAACCAGCAATTGTTGATTTTTGATTACAATCGGTTTCAAAGTCTTGCCTCAAAATATTACTGACAATACCTCCCGACAAAGTATCCATTTCTACTCCAGCAATTTTTGAAAACCAACCATTTTGGCTAAATGATCTTAACACTACAGCTCCAAAACAGTAACATGGATTTGCCCACAGATATGATTCATTTGGATCTTTAGCAACGAGTTCTTCATACATAAAACTATTACGGTATTTAGTTTTGTGAGAATACGGTTTGCGCACCAACCATTTTGGTAAACACAGCCCTAAAAACCTTGAATCATCATTGTTACGTAACGCTTTCCAACGCATGTATTGCTGGTGCTCAAAAATCTTATTTAGGTCAAGAGCACCATGTAATTCACAAAAACTATCAATACCGAGTATGTTTGAGCTCACCCCAGTGACAAACGGGGCAAATGAACATGCTGCAACTTTAGACATATCTCGAAGGGTTGTAATATCATCCACTTTTGAAGAGCCAATGACATGACTTGGATAATAATCACCAATCAACAAACCAAACGGTTCTCCACCCGGCGAACCAAATTGATTACTATAAATTTTATCAAATGTATGACTCTGATCAAACTCAATAGCTCTACTTAAATCACGTGATAACTCCTTCCAAGAAACATCAAGCACTTTGATTTTAGCATACCTATTGTCAGTAGCTTGATCGACTAAATAGCGTAAACCGTACCAAGACGCTTCTAGTTTTTTAAAATCTTGGTGGTGCAAAATTTCTGTTACCATTTCACCAATGGCATTATCTATCTGTACGATGAGCTTTCGAGCAAGCTGTTTTGCCTCAGTCAATGCTAAATATGTTTTTTCGGCATTGGTCATCCTATCATGACTTGCACTAAGCGCAACATCCACACAATACTCCTTGCAAACCTTACTAAAAGGTTAAAGTGCTTCACAGAAAATGTTATTGAACTTGATTTTAAAAATCCAATAAAAGTTCAAGGAGCTTCCTATACTAACAGTAAGAGAAACTCCTTGATGGTTATACTAGCCTAGTATTTCCACTACCCCAGCTGAGGAATGTTTGCGACCATACGCATTGAAGTCGTCAGCTCTTCCATTTGTAACCACGGCCGCATCCATGCAATTGCATGATATGCTCCTGGTTTACCCGGAATTTCCTCAACTTTAACAGAGGCATCCGCCAAGGGATATTTTGCTTTCATCTCTTGCGTTGCAGCAGGATCTGATAGCACATAGTTAGTTATCCAACGATTCAACCAAGTTTCAACATCAGAGGCCTCCATAAAAGACCCAATTTTATCACGAGCCATTACTTTCAAATAATGACTAAACCTTGAAGTTGCCATTACATAAGGTAATCTAGCTGAAATTTCAGCATTTGCTGTTGCTTCAGGCCTGTCATATTTCTGAGGCTTTTGCACAGTCTGCGCCCCAAAGAAAACAGCGTAGTCTGTATTTTTATAATGACACAGTGGTAAAAATCCCATTTTACTAAGCTCAGCTTCCCGACGATCGGTAATACCAATCTCTGTAGGACATTGCATATCTGGGTCACCGTCGTCACTGGTAAATGTATATGCCGGCAAGTTTTCTACTTTACCACCACCCTCAGCACCACGAATGGCAGTACACCAACCGTATTTTGCAAATGCATCTGTTAAGCGAGTAGCCATAACATAAGCAGCATTCATCCAGCAATAGTTATCATGGTCTAGGTTTTTGCTATTCCCAGCCTGATCCATTGGGACTTCTTCAAAATCAAATGCCTCTACTGGTACTGTTTTACTGCTATAAGGCAAACGTGCCAGCACTCTTGGCATGACTAAGCTAACAAATTTAGCATCATCTGTTTCTCTAAAGCTCTTCCATTTTGCATATTCTACAGAGTCAAATATTTTTTCTAAATCACGTGGTTTTGATAACTCTGTCCAACCTTCAAAACCCATTAATTTAGGGTCAGCAGCCGAAATGAACGGGCAAAATGCCGCTGCTGCAACACCAGAAATGTTCTGCAGCAATTCAACATCTTGAGGCAAATGAGAAAAATAGTAATCACCCACCAATGTGCCATAAGGTTCACCACCGGGTGTACCAAATTCATTTTCATAGATTTTTTTAAATAGCATGCTTTGATCAAATTCAACCGCACGTTCAAGATCTTTGGCAATCTCTTTTTTATCTGCATTTAACATACGGATTTTTAGTGAGCTACCTGTTTCACTATTACTAACCATATATTTCAACCCACGCCACGAACCTTCCAAAGTTCTAAACTCCTCAGCATGCATTACGGCATTAAGCTGTTGCGATATTTTTTTATCAATGGCTGCAATCGCTTTATTTACAGTGATCAATAAATTTTTATCCCAACTTACTGTACCAACAAGAGCCTGCTCTGTTAGTGTTTTCAACAAACTCTCAGCTTCATCACGTTCAGTTTGCTTGGTTGCAAAAATTGCTTGCTCCAATAAATCAGCTGGCTGCTCTTGCGAGGCGTCTGCCGATTCTTGTTGTGCTTCTACTTGTTCAGCCATTATTTATCTCCCTCAGGTTTATCATCGCCACTATTATCCGTTTCGCCAGCCTCAACACCCAACTTCTCCGAAAGTTGTTGCAAATCTTCACTGCTTTGCAGCACTTGTTCAAGAATATTTTCTAGGTCTTCCGAACGGTCTGCCTTTGACAGCAAGTCTCTCAGTTGATTACGTGTCTCTAGCAATGATTTTAAGGCGGGCACTTGCTCTACAATTTTTTCAGGCTCAAAGTCGTCCAGTGTATTGAATGCTAGATCAACTGAAATTTGGCTATCATCATCCTTCAAAGTATTATCCACTTTTAATGATAACCCAGGCCCAATGTTGGTCATTATTTCGTTAAAATTATCTCGATCTAGCTGCACAAACTTACGTTCATTATACTTTTTCTTTTCTTTAGTCGGATTATTACCTGAATACTCTCCCATAACTCCGAGCACATAAGGGAGCTCTTGTTCAACTGACGCTCCTTCTGTTTCAACATCGTAGGTGATATGCACACGAGGCTTGCGCACCCTACTCAGTTTTTCTTGTGTATTTGCCATATTTTTTTCTCCTTAAGTAATAAAGTTAAAGCAAATGTTGTATTAATCACTATTCGCATCAGTGTTTTGAACAGCGATACCGGTCAATTGACAAAAAGCTTCTTTAGCATTTTCATCATTTATGATTTCATCAAGCAATTGTGGCAACGACAAACTTCCCCACAAAACCACCCTTTCTAACATATAAGACAGTGGGGAGTGAGGCTCATTCAACCTAAAGTAAGCAGCCGTTTTTCGTATAGTATCGAAAGCTTGTTCGCGACTTTTTATTCGAGCATTGCTATTAATATCAGAGCTTGTATTACCATCACTCTCCTCAGAACTATTTTCATTAAATTGACTATCTGCTTCCTGCTGCTTCAGTCGCTCCCCTACCAAAGCATGAATTTCATCAAAACATGATTGAAGTGTGTTCTTGATGTTAGATGATGGCGGTGAATCATGCCCACATTTCTCATCCAGCAGGGCTGTCAATTTTTGAAACTCTTCCTGACAAGCTTGAAGGTTAGCAATGAGGTTGTTAAAAAAACTGATGTCAGTATGAGCAACGGATACTTCTATTTTACTTAATGCTATAGCTCCCGAATCTATTCTTTTCTGGCGTGCTGCATCGTCAGCCAATCGACTCAGCTCAAATGCCTGCCTATACTGCCAAAAAGCATAATTATCATCTTGATGACTATCCGTAATCGACAGCCCTAATATAGGTGAAATTAATGTTCCATCATTTTCAATCCCATTCAAACCTGCTAAGGGTGATATTCGATCGGCTAAACCATCCTCATCAGGAAGCGGGTAGACTCCTTCCCAAAAATTTTCAGAGAAGGAGCGTACAATAGAAAAGCCTTGCTGCAAGCCCTCAAAGCCTTTCAACCTTAAAAGTGCTTCCGTTAGCCAAGCTGCAATTTCTATATCTTTAGTTTTTGTTACCAGCACCTCTGTTGCTAAGTCATGCAGTTTTTTCCAATGCGGCTTAGATTGATTATACATGTCTTCGGGGGAAATTTGCTGGCGCTCTATATTACGTGCTGCTGTTCTTTCATCCTTAATCTGGTAGTACAAAGAAATTGGCGAGGAATCTTCACGCAGATCAACTCCACAAGGATTGTCTCCCTCAATAGGCGCTAAAAATGGATCCAAAAAGCTTTTTTGTTCTATTTCATCAAGCATATACACTCCTTGCAAAAACCACATGAATATTCACGTACCAACGTAATGTTTGGCTATAAATAATCAACCTATGAATACAGTTGGGCAGCCCATAACCAGCTGGCCACCATGCGATGTTGTATCCATCACTCTTGCCGCGGGTAATTTATTAATGAGCACTGTCGGGCTGCCTGCAGCAATAGCATCAGGCGGCCCAACACATGTAATCATATCTGAAGCTCTAGCAGCTGGCACTTTACCAACCAAAACATTCACACAGCCCAAAATAACAGGTCCTCCAACATGAGGAACAACACCCGTTACCATGGCACACGTGTGCATATCACTAATTCGACCTGCTGGAACACCCATTTATATTTCCCCATTCTTACCATTAGCAATTTCAATGCCTTGCCGTAAAAAGCGCTCATATTTTTCTAATTTTTTTTCTGGTTCCGTTATAACAGCTGCTAAATTAATAGCGCCCGCAACCATGTGGTGCGCTAAGTGTGGTTGCGGATGTACCTCAGGTTGATCCCCCTCGGTAATACTGCCACCACTCCAAAAAACAGAAGTTGCTAACCAACTTGCTGCTGTTTGATATTCCATAACCTTACCCAAAGGTTCTGTCACTTTTCTGTTATCATCATTTGGCTCATAACACCATTTTTTTATTGCTGCTAAGGCAGAATCAATTTTATCATTTTTCATTTGGCCCTCAATAAAAGAGGAGCACATATAACCCCACCAAATAGCTTCTCTTATTGGCAAACCAAAACTCAGTAGTTGCACAGCATCAGAATGAAACCCTTGCTCAATCAAAGAATTAAAAAACATAGTTGGAGAAATTGAATCCGTTAACAAAGATTTTGCATCATCAGTCAATGCCGCTTTTTCACAGATGCTAGCTGCCGAAGTCCCCGTAACTTTTGCTAATTTTTCAGCGCGAATTTTCATATCATCCATGCTCACTTATATTTAATTAATGGTAACCATACCACCCTTTAATTCAAGCAGTGCATCTGAGCTTGTTTGAACAATACTGCCTTTAACAGTAACCATTTGCCCATTAACAGTAACACCCATATTATCAATTTTTACACTATTAGCACCCACCGTTAGTGTAATACCACTGGCGTCCATACTAATACTATTGGCACCAACCGTATGAGTCATACTACTTGTGTCTATGTTAATACTATTGGACCCAACTGCAAGATCAATAGATTTCTGTGCACTAACACTACTGCTGCCTTTATCAACACCCAGCTGATGGTTACCCGTATTAACAGCAACCGTATAGTTTCCCTTAGAAATGTTCAAAGCATCATTTCCTTCAGAGATGGTATGGGTTCGATTATTTTTAATTGTAGCTGTTTGGTCATGATTCACAATTACAGTATGATCATTCTCAACCGTTAATTTTTGATCGTGTTTTATATTCGTTTCATCATCATTTTCAACAATACGTTGCATATCTTTTTGAGCATGCAAATAAACCTGCTCTGAATCTTTCTTATCTTCAAAGCGCAGTTCGTTATTATCAGACTCCCCACCCTTTTCTGTTGACTGTGACTTAATGCCACTTTGCGTTTTAGAATCTGGCAAACCATACGGAGGCATATTATTACCATTATACACCGAACCTATGATGAGAGGCTTATCGGGATCTCCATCTAAAAAAGAAACCACCACTTCCTGGCCCACACGGGGGATAAAAATTTGCCCCCATTTTTTCCCAGCCCACTGCTGCGCAACACGAACCCAGCAAGAACTTTTTTCATCAGACTTACCATACCGATCCCAATGAAATTGTACTTTAACACGGGCATACTGATCAGTTGTAATCTCTTGCCCTGAAACACCAACGACTGTAGCTGTTTGCAATCCACTAATAATGGGCTTCAACGTACGCCTAAAGGGACGGAATATACGTGCCGCAGGGATACACGTGAATGTATTATGATACGCATTTTCTGATGTGCTGCCTCCCCCATGGGGATTACTAGAAATAGTAATTTCAACTGAGGTTAAAACATACTTTTGATTTTCAGCCTTAACTGGATGGCCATCTAACTCAAACAAATAACCTGGCAAAAAAGAAACGCAGTTACTCGAGCCTGCAATATTTTCAGAAGCCGCCTCTTCTGCTTCAATACGTTTTTTAACCTTTGCCTTACCTTTATCGGATGTGATGAACCCTCCTGGGTACTCAAATCGCTCAAACTTTTCATTTTGCTGCAGTTTTATAACCGAGCTTTGGCTAGAAAGCAGTGACGCATCTGGCGTCTCAAAATCATAGTCTGTCTCAGAGTATTTCCCAGAAGCATAGCGGTACTCATGGCGCCATTGCATTAATCTCGCTTTCCCACCAGAATCTATTTGATAGGATATTTTATCACCACTAGCAGCCTGATATGCAGATACATCATCCGATAAAACCAAAGTATGTTTATTTTTTTCATGGATGAAATAATAGTAAATCCCTTCGTCTTGAAGCAAGCGTGATACAAAATCAAAAGCAGTTTCGTTATATTGAACGCAATATTCACGCTTTTCCAACACGCTCTTCACATCAACTTTATAATCACTATAACCAAGTTTATCAAATATACCCGTAACAATTTCTACAGTTGTTTTTTGCTGGTAAACACAGCAATCACTTGTATAATCAAGAAAATTCAACCAAGGTACAATGCCAAGTCTATAAGACCAATCTTCTTTCATATCAGTATTTTGTGCAGAAATCTCAACAACAATCCCACTAACATACCCAACGGCTTTATCAACGGACATCAATAGCGATATCGGTTTATTAATGGCTTCACTAGGCGTGATTTCCTTGGCAGATAAAAGCTCAATATCACAAAAAAAGGGCTGTGACATTGAGAAACGACCACTAAAGGATAAGCACCTCAGGTTCTCACCCAACGAAAAATCAATCGTTGTCAGTTCAGTCTGCACAAAAACACCTGCATTTATATAAGCTATAGAGCTTAATTATCACTATGCAGCTTTCACTATTGACAGTTTTTTATCGTCTTTAGCTGCTGGCTTATTATCTTTATCATAAGCTTGATGCAAGAATGATAACTCTTCAAAATCAAGCACAATGTCTTCTGTCCCTTCGGCAAGATGACAAGCATAGTCAACAACGTACACGTTTTTAAGTGTGATTGTGTCAGTTGGGTTAAACACTTTCTTATCTGCTGTTCCAACAAAATTACCACATGTAATCACAACTTCAGCATAAGCAGCATCAGATGAAGCGGCATTAAACCAACCCGGTGACGACACATCTGTTTTTCTTGTAACCCTTAAGTTTGTTAAATAGGCGGTTTGTGCTTTTCGTTGCTCTGAAGAAACATAATCCACTTGGCGACCAGCACCAAAAGAAATATTTTCAGCCACAATATCACCAATTTTGTTAGCTTTATCTGCCCCAATTATAGTGAAATTACCCTGTGATGCGATTTTTATAAAAATATCTTTACTGCTCATAGTCTTATCTCCATTTTAACGATTAAAAATTATGTTAATTTAAGTTATTTCATAGCTAGCCTACATATATAATGAGACCTTTAATTTCTCTTTATTTTTTTTCAACAACCAAGAGTATGTCTGTTATTTAAAAGCAAATCAACCATGCAAAAATCTCCGCACTGAAAAACCTCATAGTCATGATTAAAGTAAAAATAATCCCCGAAAACTAGTCTCCTCTTGACTCAAAACCCTTGAAGTAACACCTCTCTTTTTTACTGGCCCGCTCCTAAAAATATCTCTACTTTTTTACTGGTCAAATCTGACAGAATAGTATAATTTGTCCCATTGGGAGGCCTGAAATGCAAAAATAAACCGGCCTTAAATTATTGAGAAAGCTATCAATAAGTTGACACTCAAATATGGAAATAAAAATTAATATTTTAGATCGCACTAACAGTGATAATAGCTGGTTAGAAAATACGTCTGAAGATATTGACCAGCATATTTTTAACTTAGGTGAAAATGAACTTAAACTAAGATGTGACAATAATGAAATTCAAATCTTTTGTGATGACAATTTCACTCCCATAAATGAAAATGATATAATTAGGCTAAAAGATATTAGCCTATGCGTCCAAGCCAACCAAAGCAATGCAGAAGCCAGCACAAAAGTCACTGCGGTTACAACACCACAACTTACAGCAGAAACAACAGAAGAGAAAGCAAAGAACAGCAAGTCTGATTTTTATAATTCATTAATTTTCAACAGCGAAACCAAAAATGTCCGTAAGAATAACCCAGCGCCATTGAATACAAGTAGATTTGATACCAATGAACAAGGGCACTTACAAAATAAAGGTGACAAACTAGAAGGCACAAATTTCAACCTGGGAATGCTAGCATTACCAACTCTTAATGCAAAAAACTATCACCCCAATCAATTACAACCCTGGGAACAAAATGCTTTAACCGCTCTGGGGTTTGGCAGTGTTTCTTACGACAAACTTTCTCCTGAAGCAGAACACAACCTTATAGAAAACGATAAAATCGATACAGATACACCAAGAATTGAAGATAAAAAAACAAGCCTATTTGCTAAAATTTTCAGGAGAAGTGGTAACAATAGAAGAAAAAATACATGAAGCTGCAGCAAGCAATAACTTTTAGGGAGTAAACCAGGTGAAATTTATATTGAAAATTATTAATGCTTTAAAATGCCGTACATTGGGCCAAGCAACACAATTGTTTTTTTTGCTAGCCTTACTGCTATCTCTATCTGGTTGCGCAAGCAACACATCAAAAAACACATCAATTTTTTTAAATTTGCAGGCTGTTAACAAACTAAATCCTGATTTAGCTTCACGCCCCTCTCCTGTTGTTGTTACCGTATATCAACTACAAACCACGGATGCATTCAAAAAAGGCTCTTTTTACAGTCTTTATGCCGATGCCAGCAAGACACTAGGGGCTGCTTTAGTGGATAATTATGAAACTGAAGTCCGACCCAGCCAAAATCTCATTGTACCATTAACAATATGGCCTAAAACCCGATATATCGGCATCATTGCAGCCTATAGAAATCTAAACACCTGGCGCGTAACACTCCCCACTGAGGGCCTAAAAAATAATATGAGGCTAAACATTTTACTCGGATCTCAAGGCGTAAGTGCTAAATTTGCCAGGAAATAGAGGTCTAAATCACATTTTAATCAATACAATAAAATCAGAGGTGACATATTATGGGGATAAAAAATCAAGTTGTTTGGTCTGAAGGCATGTTTCTAAAGCCACATCATTTCCAGCAGCAAGAGCGATACCTGGAATACCAACTTTCCAGCAAGCCCTCCCCTTTTGGTAATTTTTTCTGGGGGGTTACAAGACTCAAGCTGGACCAGCAATTACTCAAACAAAGTAATATATCACTAGAAGAATGTGAAGGTGTTTTTCCAGACCACACTTTTTTTAGCATCCCTCATGATGCGCCACCACCCTTACCACTATCCATAGCAAAAGAAACCATCAATGAAAAAGTATATCTCTGCATACCCATGCGAAGACAAGGTATACCTGAGACACGAATGAGCGGAGATGCTAATGAACAACAGTACGCATTTCGATATCATGCTGAGCTAATTGAACTAACAGATCACAACACACATTTTGAAAATAGTACAGAAATTGAAATTAGCAAACTTCAAACCAAAATCTTACTAGAGTCTGATGATAGAGAAGGTTATAGCTGTATTGAAATCGCAAGAATAAAAGAAGTATCATCCAACGGATTGATCATATTAGATGATCACCATATTCCAAGCTGCTTAACACTGCTTGCAAGCAGTGTGCTTTCTAATTACTGCCGCGAACTTTCCATACTCCTACAAAATCGCGGGGATTCAATTTCTGAGACCATGTTTAACACCATTAATAACATCGATACATCAGACATCGTTGATTTTTTATTACTGCAATTAATTAATCGCTACCAACCTTTATTGAGTCATATCCTTAAAATGCAAAATTGCCACCCTGAAGATTTCTACAAACTGCTAACAAGTTTAACTTCTGAATTAGCAACATTTACTCGCAAAGACCATCGTCCTGTAGCGTTACCTAACTACCAGCACGAAGATTTACAAACCTCCTTCAGTCAGTTGATTAATGAGCTGCAAAGATCATTAAGCATTGTATTTCAACAAAAAGCTAGCCTATTGAGCCTTGAAAAGACAGATTATAATATTTGGGTATCCCCCATTAACGACCGACAATTATTAAAAGAAACTGATTTAATACTTGCCATTAGCGCAGAAACCTCCATGATAGAATTACAGAATTCCCTACCAAAATATGTTAAAATTTCAGCTGTAGAAAAAATTAAAAATATTATTAGCCACGCACTCCCAGGCATCCCAATCGAGCCACTGACAACAGCCCCAAGGCAACTGCCCTACTCCAAAGGGGCGACATATTACCAAATCAATAGAAAAAACGATGAATGGAACAACTTAGAAAACTCAGCCGCCATAGCAATACAATGCGGTGCAGATATTCCAGGCCTTAACATTGAGTTATGGGCAATTCGTGAATAAAATACTTTGTTATCAAAGTGTTTTCAAACAAAAATACAGGGCTAAAAGAGGAAACGTCATGAATGAATATCAACCGACATATGAAGAAAAAGAAAAAGGCTATCAACCAAGCCGAGAAAGCGTCACACGCACTGAGAATCCAATAATAATAGCAACAACCCCATTGTTGATGCTATTTCCCTTACTCCGCTCCACGAGCCATTTTGACAATATTCAATCTACCCGAAACAAAATTCTGACTGAAATAAAGGAAATGCAAAATAAATTAGAAGCTTTCTCATATTCCAATAATGATATTTTAATAATACGGTACTGCATGTGCACCGCATTAGACGAAGCCCTGCTTTCAAATGCCGACCAAAGCGCACAACCTTGGAGCACGCAAAGCTTGCTCAGCACAATTCATAATGAAACATGGGGAGGCAATAGATTCTATCTCTTACTCGAGCATTGCCTGCAAAATCCCGAAAAAAATATTCATATGCTTGATTTTTTCTACGCACTGATTAACTTAGGGTTTAAGGGAAAATACTATGACAATTATGTGGAACTATCAAATATCCGAAGTGACCTACATAACATACTTCATGAAATCAAACCAAAAATTAAAGAAACAATTTCACCAGAAGCTCCAAGCTACACACCACCATGGAACTTATATGATTTCATGCCTCTTTGGCTGCTAGCACTTATTACCTTTGTTTTTTTATTTATGATGGATATAGGCATAAGTTACTATTCAGTACAGCGCTTTGTGCCTGTATATAGCACACTACATAGAATAAGCAACCCCCCCTACATTGTAGATGCAGAATTATCAATGGAGAAAAAATAATGAAATTAAATTTTTCAACTAAAATACTTAATATCGTCAGTATAACGTGCTTAATTATCGTTTGCGCTTTAATTTTTTTCGGGGGGCCTCACTTTACCATCAGTGGAAAATCTCCACTACTTCCACTGAAAAATAGAATAATAACCATTGTTTGTGTAAGCTTAGCATGGATCACCGGGCTT
>JAJFJO010000277.1 GCA_021774015.1 Gammaproteobacteria bacterium | reverse complement strand
GACTCAAGCAAATCATCATAAGCTTCTGAATCTCCCATAGCTGTATTAAATTCTATTTTGCTCAGCGTAATAGCAAAACACGATGAGACTGCTGCAGCGATGCTCGCTGCACTAGCGCCTACCTTATCATCATCTAGCATTGTAATAACATCTATTGAGTATTGTGTTGTTGCTCCTGCCCCTGCTGAAAATTTTGCTTGCAGCTGTCTTTGACACTCTTTTGCCTTATCTTCAGAATCAAAAATAAGCTGCACTGTACCAGGAATAGGAATCTGTTTTTTAACTTGAGTTAATACAGTTGATAAGGTATCTGATGGTTGTGTTGGAAATAGTCCAGCAGTTAAAGGGATGCTTCGGAGCTGATTTTCGGGTAATAATTGTGATCGTATCGTATTAGCACAGGCCCCTTCTTTTAGCAACAAAGCATCATAATGGTTATGATTATTGTAATACACAAAGATGGGCTCTCCTCCAAATCGCGGTAGATCATCTACATTAACTAATGCACCCTCCGCATTTAACACTAAAATAGGCCTATCCAAAATACGCATTAAAATTTCAATTTCTACATTCGATGCCCATTCCGCTCCAGTACGGACATCATTGATATAGTCTTCTACAGATTTATCTGCTGGTGGGATGATAAACGCTCGATATTCATCAAGATGTTTCTCAAGATCCAGAGCTACACGCTGTCTTAAAGCTCTATGATCTTCACCTATATATAGACTAATCGCATAATAAAGACAATGACCATCACCCGGAACAGGTTGATAAGTTAAACCCATTGCACTAAACTTTACCTTACAATCATGTATTAGGCTCCACTTTGTTTGAACGGGTTTAGGGGCAGAGTTGAAAATCATTACAATGAATTTTTGATACGCTGCTTGAATCTTAGGGTATTGCCAATGGCTTGCAAGGTGTTCTTGGAAGTTAGCAAATGGCAAATCATTAGCTATGGCATGCTGTACCTTTAGAAAATTAAAAAAAACCGTACTCGATGCTAAGGTATATAGACCCCCCGTTGACTCAGTAATTTCAGAAAAAACCGGGAAAAATACATTAAATCTAAGCAATTTCCTAAATGCATGAATAGGTTTTTTGGGGGAAAGTAAGGCCGCCAATATTTGTCCTATCTCACGATAGCATGGTATACCATAACCTTTCCTCATTTGTTTTTTTAGATTATCAAGTAAAATTTGGATTATCTCATCATGTATATTGTTTAAATTTGCGAGTAGCATAACGATCTTTTCCTCAAATTTTCTATATGGATATTCATTAGTTCTAACAAAAAATTTCTTAAGAACATCTTTAGCCACATGAGGGTATCTAACACTGATTTTCCCTATCGAAGTTGCTGTGATTTTTAATACATTACTATCAACACTATCTAAAAAAACACTCTTTAAAGCTTCAATCAATTCAAAACTTAAATCATTGAATTTATGTAAGGCAGATATCATTGTTTCCTTAAGATACGCATTTCTTTCAGACTTTAAAGCACTTAAGAAAACTTTTTCCATGTCGGCAGAAATAGTAAAAAAGTTCCCAACATTTGCCAATGCTCTAATGGCTTGAGATATTATATATTTTTCTTTATCTTGAAGCGCATCAACAAAAGCATTAATAATTTTAGGTTTTGGGTTATGTATAGAGCTCAATGCATGAAGAGAAAATAGGCGCACATAAAAATGATCAGCATCATAAATATTTTTAAGCAAAGCATCAACAACAATAGGTTTTAATTCATTAGCTAATTTTAGCTTTGGAATCAGTGACACTTTTAAATCTTTCAAAGTAATGTGATCATCATGACTGAGACCATAACCATCAGAAATATCTTTTAGTAAAAAAAATATCGTATCAATTTCGGACTGCGATAAATTATTATAAATTAATATTTGAGAAGCAATGTAGCACAATTTTTTATCCGTTCCTTTGACGGCTCCCCATAATATATCTATAATTATTGGCGTTAGCACATTTATTTTTTGTATTAAAAACATTTGTAAACGACGATTTCTTGCTTCCAAAAGTTCACCTTCTATCTCTTTTGAGGAAACTAAATCAAAGTTGTTTCTTAATTTATCGTTTGTGACCAATTTCTCTAACGATATTGGCACAGTGAACTTACCCCCTCGGGGCCTGATGAGCTCATCCTTTAGCTGTCTAACATATTTAACAATATCTGAATTAGTGCTTCTCAAATATTCATCGGATAGGTCTTTAAGATAAAAATTGGAATTATTATAAAGTCCAATCATTAATGCGACCATCCAAGGCTCGACAACTCTACAGCTTTCTAAAACATAAACTGCAAAACATTGCTTGCTATAGTCTTTTTCTTGGGATAAAGATAGTAACGTTGGTAATGCTATTTTATGCCCACTTAACCAAGTAGATAGTACCGATCTATAATTCTTGTATAATTCAACTGGTAAGTCCTCCCAGACAATATTCACCTCTGATAATGCTGCCTTTATCCCATCTCTCACTTCTGCCATTATAGCTTCATTCAAAACACCAAATTCCAAAGTGCCTATTTCCGGGTACTCTTCTCTAAACTTAGAATGTCGAATGTACTCGCAATCTGACAGTTGAAGTTGTTTTAACTTGAAGTTATCTCTAGATAATAATGTAATGCCAACTTCAGTTAATTCAGAACAATTTTCAAGAGTTGCTTTCTCTAATACCTCACTTCCTGTTTCGACTGCAGTTAACTTTTGGCAGTTGCTTCCTCTTATTTCTCGTAACTTTGGCGCTACAATTTTAACTTTTTGTAACTGTGCACAATGGGATATTCCTATTTCAACCAATTCTGGAAAATCTAAAGCTCTAAAAACTCCACGTGTAAGGTCTCTTAGACCATCAATCCCACCTGAAAGGTTTTTTAAACCATTATTACCACTTAAATACAGCTTTTGTAATGTAGTCCGGTGTTGGCTACATAGATAATGTACAGCTGCATCAGTGATATTAGGGCAGGCCCGTAAATCTAATTCTTGCAAATTAGTGCTCTTTGCTAACACACGTTCAAGCTCTATATCCGTTAGCACAACACAATGACTTAAGGATAACTGTGTGTGAGGATAAATGCATAATGCACGTAGCATTAACGTTTGCCTTGCTTTATCAGGCTGACCAGCAGCATCGACTAGTTTATTAAAATCCGGTCTAAAACCTCTTAGGGCCCCCCACTCTTGTACTGCTTGAGCTAATGTGTGCTCTTCTTGTTGCTCTATTCGCTCAAACAATGGCACGACTCCTAAACTGGCTTTTATTGCTAATTCACTCGGCATGGATTCCTGTGGTAAGGCAGTTGCGGCCTTTAATCGCTGCTCAACAGTACAATGTTTACTGTAAGCATTCTGGTAATAATATCCAACCCGTGGCAATAACTGTGGGAGCAATTGCAATGCGGTGAATTCTTGTTCATCTTTATTAAATTGAGTCAATATAGCTCGCAAATAATGTGTATGAATTATCAGCTCACCTAAGGCTCCCTCACGTAGTAACAGCCGAAAACTTACTTTGTCTTTACTTGCATACAGTTGTTCTTTATCGACTACATCATCTGCTTTATCAGGATATAACTGCCCATAACGCCTTTCTTGCAACTGAATACAGCGCAACCATTCACTGAATAATCTATCGAGATTAATATCTATCAACCAAGACTTCAATGTTGCTGCAGCCAAGGGTTTATTAGCTTGAGGTAGACAAAATAGTGCATTGATCCATTGCACTGAATTAAGCCCATGACGCGTCATTTTTTTGATAACTGGTATCACAAACTGCTGTTCATTATCGATGAAAGTGAGTGTATGTTTTCCCACTCTATCCGTTAACACAATATTTCGGCTTCTTGCATCACCCGCCCCGACTAATAATGAAAACAAGATCAGTTGGGTATAATATTCGGCATCAATCGCTATACCTTCTGGATTCTGTTGCAAGGCCTTTTTTAAGGTTCGCTGCCCCATATCCTTGGACACAAGCACAGGATAATCCGCAATTGGCCGCTCCTCATCCGCATGAAAAACTTTTAATCTAGCACATAAGCTTGTTGAAGCACCATGCCCCATCATCCGATAAGCCAATAAAAATATCGCGTATTCCATTAAAGATTGTGAAGGATACGCTTTAAAAAAAAGTGCAGTAGTGGTTCCCGGCACTTTCATGCGATTTACTGGAGGACGTTTTTCCGCCTCGCTATCTTTAATCGTTCGCTTCAACTCACCCGTGTCAATATCAATAAGTTCAGGTACAATATC
>JAJFJO010000276.1 GCA_021774015.1 Gammaproteobacteria bacterium | reverse complement strand
AGTGGCGCTGTGAATACGGCCCAGTTGTTTTAACTGTTGTTCGTTAAAACTTTGTATGCCGATTGACAGGCGATTTATTCCTGCCAATCGGTAGGCATCGAAACGTTGTTGCTCCATGGTTCCTGGATTGGCCTCCATGGTGACTTCAATACCTGAGCTAAGCTCGCAATGCGACTGTATATGCGCCAAGAGTTTCTGATAAAAATCACCGGACATGAGGCTCGGTGTGCCGCCTCCGATAAAAATACTGTGTAAAGGCCGGTGTTGCAGCTCAGCAAGCTTTGTGTTCAAATCCTCTATCAATGCTTCTAGATAAGCTTGTTCTGGTATGTCGCCACGTTGAGGGTGTGAGTTGAAGTCACAATAAGGGCATTTGCGTACGCACCAGGGAGTATGAATATAGAGGCTAATAGGAATGATCATAACGTGGATTATAACGAAACTCAGTTAGATATGATATGATCTCAAGCTGACTTTATAGGTGAACTAACGAACGATGAATAACATACGAATAAGACTATTTTTAACAGCAATCTGTTTAATATTACTATCCACAGCTTCTTACGCAGCAGCGCAGTTTGAGCGATATGGCCTGAGTTTATGTGGCAACTCACAGTATCGGTGCATTTCAGTTAAGCCTCACGAGAGTTGGTTTAAATTATTTCCAAACCTTCATGAGCGCGAAGTGGTGATGCGAGTCAATCGAACGAATATGGCATTGAGTTTGCGTCGATGGTTAGTGATTCCCAAGCATTTGAATAGTGTTAACTATATGTCATTGTCGCCTTTTCCCAAGCATCGCGATACAAAAGGCAAAAAATTATTGTATGTGGATTTAGGGTTATTTGCATTTGCTGCTTACAATAAAGAAGGTAATTTGGTCTATTGGGGCCCTGCGACGAGCGGTAAAGATTTGTGTGTTAATGATGTTAATGGTGTGTGCCATACAGCAACAGGACATTTTCATGTGTATCGTATTCAGGGTGCGGATTGTGAGTCATCGAAATATCCACTAGCCACTAACGGTGGTGCACCGATGCCGTATTGTATGCATTATTTTAGAGGTTTTGCGATTCACGGTTCTACTTTATTAGGTTTTAATAACCGTAGCAAAGGATGTATACGGTTATTTAATTCAGATGCTAGATGGTTGAATCTGCATTTTGTGTCTATAGGGACTAATGTGTTTGTACAACAGTAAATGGTGTGAAAACGATGCCAGCACAATCAAAGAAACCAACAGCGGCGCCTACAATACTTAAAAAAATAGTTGTTGCTGAAACCAATTTATTTACTATTGAAGCACTGGATTTACGTTTTTCTAATGGTGTAGAGCGCACTTATGAGAGAATTAAAGGTCGTTATAAAGGTTCCGTGCTCGTTATTCCTTATTTAGACGAAGATACCATATTGCTTATTAGAGAATACGGAGTGGGTTCTGAAGGTTATGCCTTAGGTTTCCCCAAGGGCGCTATTGAGTTAGACGAAGATGTGCTAAAGACAGCGAATCGAGAGTTGATGGAGGAAGTAGGCTATAGTGCGCAAGAGTTAGCGGTGATTAGCAAGGTGAGCGCGTCGCCAGGTTATGTGTCTTCTGGAATGTATATCGTTACCGCAAAACATCTTACCGAAAAAAAGTTAGAAGGGGATGAACCTGAGCCATTAGAAGTGATATCATGGAGTTTGCGCGATGTGGATGGCTTGTTGGCACACCCAGAATTTTATGAAGCGCGAAGTATGGCTGCATTATTATTGATAGAGAGGCAACGGCATGCAGAAGGAAGAGCTTAAAGATTTATTACCGCGTGTCCTGGTTATTGCGGAGAGCGCAGGCGACGCCATTCTTCCCTACCATAAAGAAATTAAAGCACTTAACGTTCGACAAAAAGAGGACAATACGCCGCAGACGGAAGCCGATATAGCCGCTCATCATGAAATTGTGAATGGATTGAGTCAATTAACGCCGTCGATTCCAGTATTGTCTGAAGAAGGCGAAATTCCGGCGTATGAGCAACGTAAGCAATGGCATACATATTGGATTGCTGACCCGCTTGATGGTACGCGTGGTTTTGTCAATAAAAGTAACGAGTTCTCCGTTAATATCGCACTGATTGAAAATCATGAGCCTGTATTGGGGGTTATTTATGCGCCCGTGACCCAGCGATGGTTTTATGCGGTAAAAGGATTAGGAGCTTATGCCGGTATCAATGGTGATCAGTCTGAGCAAATTGAGGTGGCTGTGAGTGATAATAATGCTCTGCGTATATTGGTGGGACAATATCATAACCTCAAGCATATGAAGGTGCTGCAAGAACAATTGCCTGGATTAAAAATATTACGCTTAAATAGCTCGTTAAAGTTTGGTGAGCTTGCTGCAGGCTGCGCTGATTTTTACCCTCGACTGGGTCCAACTAGTGAATGGGACACCGCTGCTGGACAATGTATTTTGGAAGAAGCGGGTGGGGCTGTTGTTGACCTTGATGGTAAGCGACTACGTTACAACTCAAAACCTTCTTTGGTGAACCCTTCGTTTTTAGCAATAGGTGATACATCGTTGCTTGAGAATGCACTACCTATGATCAATTCGCTGCGATTTTGAGTCGGTTTTATAGCTAATTGGTCTCATATATGATTAAATCTTCACAATTTTTACAGCTTAATTTAAGGAGTTATCATGTCTAAACACGTGAAAGTTGCGGTTACAGGGGCTGCAGGTCAAATCGGTTATGCTTTGTTGTTTCGGATTGCCTCAGGCCAAGTTTTTGGTGATGATGTTAAAGTTGATTTACACCTTATTGAAATTGAGCCGGCACTGCCTGCGCTAGACGGTGTGGTCATGGAATTGCAAGATTGCGCATTCCCAACCTTAGGTAATATTGTTGCGACTAGCGATGTTAATGAGGGCATGAGTGGTGTGAATTATGTTGTGCTCGTTGGTGCGATTCCACGTAAACAGGGTATGGAGCGTGGTGATCTTCTTAAAGTGAATGGTGGCATTTTTGGACCGCAGGGTAAGGCGATTAATGACAATGCTGCTGATGATGTTAAAGTTTTAGTTGTCGGCAATCCTTGTAACACGAATTGCTTGATTGCAATGAATAATGCACCAGACGTGCCTAATGATCGTTTCTTTGCAATGACGATGCTTGATCAAAATCGAGCGCAAGCGCAATTGGCGATAAAATCAAATGTTGATGTGTCTGATGTTGCCAATATGATTATTTGGGGTAACCACTCAGCAACGCAATTTCCTGACTTTGTGAACGCACAAATCCAAGGTAACCCTGTACCAGATTCTATTAAAGATAATGGTTGGCTTAAAGAAGAATTTATTCCTGTGGTGCAACAGCGTGGCGCTGCGATTATTAAAGCGCGCGGTGCTTCATCAGCTGCTTCTGCGGCAAATGCGATTATCGATAGCTTACGTGCATTGGTGCATGACACGCCTGCAGGGCAATCATACTCTATGTGTCGTTGCTCACAAGGTGAATATGGTGTTGATGAAGGGTTAATTTATTCATTTCCTTGTCGCACTAAGAATGGTGTGGTTGAAGTGGTTAATGGTATTGAACATGATGACTTTGGCCAACAAAAACTGCAAATCACATTAGATGAATTGCGTCATGAACGTGATACGGTTAAAGAGTTAGGTTTAATTTAATTTCTTTATGAAAGTACTTGGAATTGAAACCTCCTGCGATGAAACAGGCAT
>JAJFJO010000275.1 GCA_021774015.1 Gammaproteobacteria bacterium | reverse complement strand
TCGTATAGGCAAAATATAAGCGCAAAAATCGGACGATAAGGTCGATTTTCTCTTCTGGAAGCTGATTTTTAGCATATTTAATGATCTTGCTAATATATGCACGAATTTGAGTGGTATTAGTACTCGGCATAGTTGTTTTTCCTTAAAAAACAATATGTTACACACATTTTCAACACTACCTCCCGGTCGAATGATATCTTAAGCTGCCTTAACATTGGCTTAAAAATATTCAAATTTCCTTGCATTTCAGTGAAAATTCCTTTAATGTGCCCGCATGTGGTTATTTATTAACCAGCAGACTATGCTTTAATATATATTAAAAGCGCAAACTGCGGAAATTGTATCACGCTAAGCGCTTAATTAATATCCTAATTCTTGGTCACTCACAATGGATTTCAGTGATCTCTATGTTTAAAAAGGGAAATCTGAGAGGTTTTTGATTATGCGCGTATTACTTGTTGAAGATGATGAATTATTGGGCGATGGAATTCGCACTGGGCTCAAGCACTATGGCCACACCATTGACTGGGTTAAAGACGGCAAGTCAGCCTACGATGTTTTATCCTCAAAACATGAATCTTTTGACATTATCGTTCTTGATATCGGCTTACCTAAAATGTCTGGGTTAGAAGTTTTAAAGAGCGTTCGCGATCGCAATATTCATACACCTGTTGTTATTCTTACCGCACGTGAAACGGTCGATGACCGCGTTAAAGGTCTTGACGCCGGTGCTGATGATTACTTAACCAAACCTTTTGACCTTGATGAATTGTGTGCTCGTATGCGTGCTATGCAACGACGCTCAAAATCAAGAGCTAAATCCGTTATTACTTATGGTGACATTCAACTAGACCCCGCCTCTCATTTGGTAACAAGAAACAGCGAACCTGTTATGGTCTCGCGACGTGAATTTGCTCTACTGCAAAAGCTATTAGAAAACGCTGGTCGTGTCATCTCTCGCGAACAATTGAATCAAACCCTCTATGGTTGGGGTGAAAATATCGATAGTAATGCGCTTGAGGTTCATATCCACAATCTTCGCAAACGTTTTGGCAGTGAAATTATCCGCACTATTCGCGGTGTTGGGTATATGGCTGAACGTATTGAAGAGTAATGTGTTGAGGGCAGCACTTCGAACTATGCTCTAATACTATTAAAAGGCCCTCTTCATATGGGCCTTTTCTTTATTCAAACCAAAGAACAATGTATACTTCAATTTGAGTTAGTTACTTTGGCGCTTTAGATGACCCCCTCAATACGCACCTTTTTATTAATCAATTTATTGCTCAGCGTGACACTAATCACTTCACTTGCCATTATTGGTAATTTATTTTTAGCGCATAAAGACATTCAAACACAACTGGATGCTCAATTAATCAATGAGGTGTCCCGAATGGATGCATTTTTTAGTGATAACATTCGCACGCGCAATTTAAAAGTTATTCAACACAACCTCAACAAATCCACACACACTAAAATCATCTTAAAGGGTGCTGATAAAAAACAAAAAGAAAACATTATTAAAACCATTCAGCACATGGAGTTTCAAATATGGACCTCAAAAGGCAAACTTTTATTACACTCACCAAATGCTCCAAGCATCCCCCTATCAAATAGCAAAGCTGGTTTCTCAAACGTTTGGATAAAAGGGCAGTCTTGGCGCGTCAACACACTCCATAGCGCCAGCAATAACTTAAGCATTATGGTAGCAGAGCGTTCCAATTATCGACAACAACTTGAAAACCAGCTCACCCAAGATTCCATTTTTATCATGTTAATCACCTATCCTTTCTTAGGATTTTTAATCTGGATTATTGTCGGGCGTGGTTTAGATTCGTTAAAAAAAGTTGCTGAAGAAGTGAAGCATCGTGCACCCACCTACTTAGAACCTGTTGATATCGAATCCGTGCCTGCAGAAATTGAGCCCTTGGTAGCTGAATTAAATAATTTATTTCGCCGTTTGCAAGATGCCTTTGAGCGTGAAAAACGCTTTACAGCAGATGCTGCACATGAATTAAAAACACCACTGGCCGCACTCAGCACACAAGCACAAGTCGCGTTGAGGGCCGATACACACAGCGCGCGCAATCAAGCCTTATTGAAAGTGTTATCCGGTGTCAATCGTAGCACACACGTTGTACAGCAGTTATTAACCCTAAGCCGCATGGATCCCGAAGCAAGCATTCAAGACCCCACGCCTGTTGTAATTACAAAGCAAGCCGCAGATGTCGCTATACAGCTGGCGCCAGAAGCTATCGCCAATAATATTGAGCTTGAACTAACCAACCCGGATTCTAAAGCCACTATCATGGGGAACCCAACTGCAATCAATGTCCTCATTCGCAATTTGGTGGATAACGCTATTCGATACTCACCAAATAATAGCTTGGTGACCATTAACGTTGAAGAAAATAACCAGGAAGTGACCTTGACGGTTATCGATAATGGCCCCGGCATCCCCGAAGATTTACGCGACCGAGTATTCGAACGTTTCTTTCGGATTGCAGGCACCAAAAAGACGGGTAGCGGTCTTGGGCTTGGTATCGTTTTTCAAATAACCAAACTACATGAAGGCCACATCGAGTTGTTAACACCAAAAACAGGCCAAGGCCTTGAAGTCAGAATCACATTTCCAAAGCACCTGCATTGATCTAGCTCAAGGTTTTCCACAGAACCTATGGATATCTTTGTGAGTTATATGTTTGCATGACCAAAACCTCCCGCAGATAAGCGCCTCATATGATCTGCAACTTTTTTGCTCATTGCGCTCCACTTCTTGCATCAAAGCTGTTTCCAACGCATAATTCCCGCTTATCCCAAAACAAACCAAGGCAACAGACACCATGACTGAAGCGATTGAGAAGAAACGCCATTTTATCCGCCAGATTATTGAAGACGATATAGCTGCAGGCAAACATGGCAGCCAGGTTGTCACTCGCTTCCCTCCAGAACCCAATGGCTACCTACACTTGGGCCATGCCAAATCAATTTGTCTTAATTTTTCAATTGCAGCGGACTACAACGGCACCTGTCATTTACGTTTTGATGACACCAACCCTATTAAAGAGGAGCAAGAGTATGTTGAAGCAATTCAAGACGACATCAAATGGCTCGGATACGAATGGGGCGACAACTTATTTCACGCATCAGATTATTACGAACAGTTTTACAATTATGCCATTGAGCTCATCGAGAAAGGCCTAGCTTACATCGATGACTTAACCGCAGAACAAATGCGCGAGTATCGCGGCACACTTACAGAAGCCGGCAAAGAAAGTCCTAATCGCAACCGCCCTTCTACTGAGAGCCTCGAGCTATTTAAACGCATGCGCGCAGGTGAGTTTAAAGATGGCGAGTATGTTTTACGCGCCAAAATCGACATGAGCTCAGGCAACCTGAATCTGCGTGACCCCATTCTCTACCGCATTCGCCATGCACACCATCAACGCACCGGTGACACCTGGTGTATTTACCCCATGTATGACTTCGCTCACAGCCTCAGCGATGCCATCGAAGGCATTAGCCACTCACTGTGCACCCTAGAATTTCAAGACCACCGCCCTCTTTATGATTGGTGTGTCAATAATGTAGGTGTAAAACACAAGCCGCAGCAAATCGAATTTGCTAGGCTTAATTACTCTCACACTATTACCAGCAAGCGCAAATTAAAATATTTGGTTGATGAAAAACTTGTTGATGGCTGGGATGATCCCCGCATGCCGACCTTAGCAGGCGCACGCCACCGTGGTTATCCTGCCGCTGCTATTCGTAATTTCTGTGAGATGGTTGGTATTTCCAAAAATGATTCTATTATCGATTTCAGCTTGCTGGAAGAATGTGTGCGTGATGAACTCAATCAACATGCACCTCGAGCGATGTGTGTGATTAATCCGCTTAAAATTGTGATCACCAACCTGCCTGAAGATTATGACGAAACATTAAATGTATCCAATCACCCACAAAACCCTGAGATGGGCAAGCGCGATACCCCTTTCTCTCAAGAGCTGTATATTGAGCGCGACGACTTTATGTTAGACCCACCAAAAAAATTCTTCCGTTTAGCTCCAGGCAAAGAAGTGCGACTGCGCTCCGCCTATGTCATGAAATGCGAAGAAGTGATTCAAGACCCGACAACGGGAGAAGTTACCGAGCTGCGTTGCACGATTGACAAAGATACTCTAGGTAAAAACCCTGAGGGTCGCAAGGTGAAAGGCGTTATTCATTGGGTCAGTAAGGCGCATGCGCTTCCTGTTGAAGTTCGCCTCTATGATCGTTTATTTAATGTTGAAAATCCGGGTAAAGAGAAAAACATTAAAAGTGTACTCAACCCAAACTCGCTCATTGTTTTAAATAATTGTTATGCAGAAAGCAGCTTAAAAAATGCAAAACCAGAACAGGGTTACCAATTTGAACGCTTGGGTTACTTTTGTCTTGATGGCAAAAACACAACAACTAATAACTTGGTTTTTAATCGCATTGTCAGTTTGCGTGATTCGTGGGCGAAGAAATAAATGCCCAGCAATATGGGCATTTCAGTTCCACCACACGTTAAAAACAACATATTAAGGAGCTCTTATGTCACGAAGCAATCACCCCCGAGAAACACTATCATTTGAAAATTCAAAATTTAAAAGGGACTTGGAGGCCGTTAGACAAGGCGAAACCACTTCATTAACCTTACCCAAGATCACACCTGAACTATTCTCCTCATTAATAGAGGCGCTAAGAGAACCTATTCCCCTGACCAAGCTGTCGATATCAAGGCTTACTTTAACCTCAGCACAAACCAACACTTTGTTAAAGACCTTGTCTACCGATGATTATCTGGAAATTACTCTTGCAAATAGTTATTACAGTTGGCCAAGAAATGAAAAAGAAAAGCAAAAAATTGATATCTTCATTAAATTTCTAACTACTCAGCAAACTCGTCGAAAAAAAGAAATTCGAATTAATCTCTTAAAAGCAACAATTGCCGAGGCAAAAGCCAATAAAGCAAACATACAATCTCTAACCATTACAAAACAATTAATTTATCCTGAGCTGGGAGAAGAAATACTTAAAGCTATCTCTGCAAGTGATCATTTAGAGAAAATTGACCTTGTTGCAAACGTATTTTCAGATGAGCAATTGGTGCAATTTTATCAGTTACTCGCAAAAAAGCCTAAAATTGTTGAGATTCATTTTCACATCGAATATGAAACGAATACAACTTATTACAACAGCATTCCAACTTATGATCTAGGGCCTCTAATTCAAAAATACACACCGTGGTTACAAGAAGCTCATACAGAAGAACACAGCTTTAATAGTAATGAACTGGGCGGTTTTAGCCTACAGAGAGAAACCGTAACCTTGTTAGAACTACTATTTAATAAGATTAGTTTTACATCCATTCATTTCCTACATCAGACAACTTTTCCTATGACACTTATAGAAACAATCACACAGAAACAAATAGCGTTAACTCATCTATCATTCCTTAATACAAACTTGCCCTCTGCTGCATCTGCGCACTTGATTACTATTATCACTCAATGTCAGGAAACATTAACGACCATACAGCTAGAAAAAAACCCACAACTTAATACCAGTATGCCAACCATCCTTACTGCGTTACAGAGATTAAGGAATTTGTCACACCTTCATCTCTCTGATTCTGGTCTTGATGATACTGCCATGCAAGAACTAAATACCTTAGTCACTAACCACGGCCGCTTAGAAACACTGATTATTGATGAAAATACTTTTGGTAGCCTTGGGTTGAGTTTATTGGCTCGTGCTTTAAAACAAAATCAACGCATACATACATTATTTATCGCAAAAAATCAGGTAACTGAGGATGGGGTGGAGCAATTCTTGCGAGAAATAGGAAGTAATCGTGCGATTACAACATTGAATATATCTCATGCCACTCACCGCCCTGCAGAAAAAATTGTCCCCGAATATGGTCGCCCTTATACCCAAGCAGCTGTTACCTATTCAAGATCAATCTTAACGGCACACAGTAAATTAGTAAAAAAGAATAAACAATTAGCAACAGAAATTTTCACTGAAGCGAGCTTGGGACACATGCGAAACTCTTTTCATAAACTACGCCAAGGCGCAAGCCCATACATGAAGCGAGAAGATGGAACAACCCTATTGCATATTGCTGTGCGAGCAAACAATCCTATTTTTGTTGCACGACTAATAAAAGATTTTGGGTTGTCAGCAGGTAAAATAAATAACAAACATGAGACACCGATGTCGCTAGCTCAAGCCAGCGATAACAACGAATTGACGATAGCATTGACCAACCCAGATGCTATATTAGACCAGCCTGCCAGCACTACAACAGAATCAGGAGGAGCGGCTGCGGCTGCGGCTGCGGCTGCGGCTGCCACTGCCGCAACAATTCTAGCACCTCCACCCCCCAGCCGAAAACGTGGACGATTGCCTGCGCCTAAAGCAAACCAACCATCAGTATTTGATTTTCTACACCCCAAAAGACGCGCTGCAGAGTCACCCTCCGTAACAGGTCGTGACTCTGATGCAGATGCTGGTGCTGGTGCTGGTGCTGGTGCCGCTGCCGCTGCCGAGCAGCCTACTCCTAGACCTGTAGCTGTTTTTGATGATACGGCTATAGGCCAACAACTACTTTATTGTTCTTATCAAGGTCAACTGACCGAACTCGAGGCTTTATTAGAGCGTCAACCAACTTCTATACATTACACCGATGCTTATGGGCGTACAGCCTTACATGCTGCAGCTGAGGGCAATCAACCAGATATTCTTCGGTTATTGCTAGCGAGCACCGCTGCAGATGCAACCACAACTGATCTAGCCGGTTTAACTCCATTACATATGGCTTGTTTACATGCCAACCTGGAAGCTGTCAAAGAGTTAATAGCGAAAAGTGACATCACTGCAAAGTGTATACTTGGCTATGGCACTTTGTTTTATACCCTTGGGGGCTCAACCTACCCTACTTCAACTCATGAAATAGATGCTCTTAGAGCGACTATACTTCGTTTGCTTATTCCCTCAGGTTTGGATATAAATGAGCTTGTAAATGATCTATCAACTGGGCGAAGTAACGTAACTGCCTTACACCTTTGCGCTCAACGAGGATTGTATAAAGTTTTAAAAACATTATTTTTACAGCGTAATACCAATATAAATATCCAAGATAATCAGGGTGAAACAATGCTGCATTATATTGTCAGACAAAACACATCAACACATATCGCAATGCTAGATCGCGCTTTACTAGAACCAACCTTAGATAAAACAAGAACTAATGCGCAAGGCCAACGCCCACTAACACTTGCTCGTGCACTATACTCAGCTGATCATGTAATACCACAGTTACTACAACAGATGCGACAATTACCCAACCCTGAACAAGCCCTTCATTGGGCACAAAAACTTGAGGTAACTTACGCCTCAAGGCCAGGCAAACCAAATAAAACAATCACAATTGATACAACTGACATCCATGCCGGGTTACGGGCAACAGTTGCTAGAGAAATGTCCACAACAGATAGAGGTGCCAACCTTGCTGCTGCCAATATAATATTTGTGGTTTCTGATAAGAAGCATCGCAAAGGCGGTGATCATGGCCGCACAACCGTTAAAGTAAATTTAACATTTTTACAAAAACAACGTGCACACGTCTCTGATTTTTGGCAGTCTCGCGAAACAGTTACTGCAGATGCCAGCGCATCAGCTGCGGGCATCTCCAACTTCGGATCTCGCAGAACTCGAAGCCCTGATGCATTGCAACGAGTTATTGATCGTTATGAACTCGCGCCTGACCACGCAAAAACACAAGCAGTCGATGACATTCACACGAATCACCGACCTTTAACTGCAAATGGCGCTAAAACTCTCTATGGTACAAGCGTTTTACCTGATGGCACAAAATCTTACGAATTACGCTACCATCATGGCGAGACAGGTTTATATGATCATTTAGAAAATCCTGAAACCATAAGAGCGATTGCTGAAGCTTTCAAACAAGACCCCAATTATAGTCATGGCTGCAAAGTGTATGCTATCGTTTTAAATATTCACTCAAAATTTTATATTTGTTTTGACTGTGAACTAGGCTTGCTGGGGTTACAAAACTCAAATTCAACCTTCATCAACCAACTACGCGAAACACTTGCAGAATCCTGCATATTCTCAACTAACAAACCTTTAGTGGCCATGTCATTGTTCAGTGCCCAATGCAAAAACCGCGATGAGGCAACCAAAACCGCAGCTGACCATCAACCTGTACACGTCGATTTACGCATGGGGCGTAACGATATTATCTTACAACAAGATGTCAATGCAGTAACAAGCGAGGGCACCGTTTTTAGCTCTAGACGACAATAATAAAACAACAAACCCTATTAAAACTATACAATTAAGCACTGCTGGTCCTGTGCTGTAGTATCTGTAGTGCGTTATTAGCTATCAAGCACAAAATAAAGAGCAGCAATGAGAGCCGTTTATTACTTAACCTATACTATGGCATTTGTTTATAGTTGGTTAAACACTGCGTTGAAGCCTTGATTATTTCGCTGTCAATGCAACCACAGTGATCGAAGATTATCTGTGTGGCGCTTTTTTACTTTTGGCGGCTATTTTTTGGCTTAAAAAGCATAGAAAGGCGCAAGTTTTAATGACAGCTGCTTGGGCATACGCCACTGATGGAATGATTGTTCCGTTCTTTGCACATTTAGAGGCCTGGTCGAGAGGACTCACTTTTCGTATCGATCACCCGCATGGGGACATAAACCGCTTGTACCAACAGCCCACTAAAATTCGGGCTAAAGCCATATAGCACACCAACAAGTACTGTGGTATTCTGCTTACTTAGTTTAGCAAAACAACTTCAGGTTGCACTCAAACACCAGAGTTGCGAATTAAAAACACTTACATACACGGAGAAAAAAAATGAAAAGGAAAAACCATCCTATAATTTTAACTTCACTATTTTTTGTAACTTTATTTCTGTCTGCTTTTGCTAATTTTATTTTTTCCTTGACTGCTATTAAAGAAGGCACTGAAAACAGAATAGATTTTTTAGATTTAGATCCTTCATCAAACAAACGCACAAATAAACTCAGCTTGATCGCAAACAACTTATTAAATGGTTCCTCATGGCATTGTTTTCAAAGTTTCGCAGATCAAAAGCCAATTTTTCTACAATTAAATAGCAGTGTTTCATTAGAGCTATACGGGAATGAACGAGACTCTAGAAACTTGTTGGCTAAAAATAATCAAGGTGATTACTATGCTATTGGAGGAGCAGATGTCAACTCAATGTCAGAAAAAAGTATTGTCGCTGCGAAATTCACTAAATCAGGAGATATATCTTGGAGTAAAAATAACCACAGTATTTCATCAAATCATCACCCAAATAAGCGATAATGGTGCTCCACTATGGAGTAAGCTGTTTAAATCAAATAAAAGTGATGAAGCAGAAATAGAAATTTTGGCGATGGCTGAATTAAACAATGAAAATTCACTTGATGCAATATTAGTTGGTAGGTTTTGGAATAGTGTTGATAACCAAGACAATGCTTTTTTTGCTCGCATATCAAGAAAAGGAGATATTGTTTGGGCAAAACAATTTGGAGGACAACGCAATATATATTTTTCAACATCAATTGCTATTACTGCTGATAATAAAATTTTTGTTTCAGGAGCTTCAGATGCTGGAAATATGTTTGTCATTAATTTAACTACGCAAGGGCAGTTACTCTGGGGTAAACGAATTGAAAATGGTTCCATTGAGTCAATCTTGATAAACCAGGATGGGCATGTTGTCGTGAGTGGCATTCGACATACCTTCAATCAAACTAATCCGAACATGCCCCCCTATTACTCGTTTATAATGGGGCTCTCTGGCAGTAAAGGTGATTTTCTTTGGGGACAAAAGCTAGCAATCGATTCATCACCACAGTCAAAATACGAACCCTTCTACGCAATGAGATCTATTTCTTCTCTATTAAAAACTGAGAATGTTTCAGTTAAAGGCCAGGAACGTTTTTTTATGATAGGCGGCCGCTCTTTGAATTGTTATGAAAAATATTTTACTCTTGCCTTATTCACTAAAAATGGTCAGTTCATATGGGCCAAACAAACATCAATTGCTTCATTAAAAAATAAAAACCATATTGAGTGTTCAGAATTAGAATCGATTGACATAACAAATGAATCCATTCAAGAAGCTAAGATGTTAGATATAGATTCGCAAGAAATCTTTCCAGCAGATTGTTATCTTGAAAACATAGGTTTATTTAAGCGGGATTTAACGAAATCTTGCAACCCCCCTCAGAGGGACTCAGCGACTCGCACAAAGTTATCTAGCAGTATCAATGAGGGCGAGAGCTGTGAACTTATATTGGATATGATACAAGCAGCCCAGTAATATACTCGCCGCAATGAGAATGTAATTTGAGTGTAGGCCATACTACAGGTATTTATCTCTTACCCCAACTGCAGTTAAGTTTAACACTCTAACGTAGCTGACTGGACTCAAACAATGCCAGATAAGGGCTGATTTACCCTTCTGCGTCTTTATAACCCAACCGAAGCTTGGTTTGACAAAATTTGGCGTTGGAGAGATTAAGCGGGTTAAGTAGCAAGAAGAGTGGGCAGCATATTCTTAACACATTGTTTATTTGGTGCAACAGGAATATGCACCTGCATTCACGAGCGCGAAGATCATACCACGATCTAAAAAAAACCATATTGATATATGTCATCTATCTTCAAATATACGGAGGGATAAAATATTAGACCAGCATTTCACTTTTCCACAGCTTCTGTGGATAAGTTTGTGAGTTATATGTTCGAATACCGGATAAACCCCAGTAGTTGCAAGAGGCCAATCAAAATGGGCATAAATCACGCAGAATTATTATTATATAAAAAACAATGAGTTACAGTATTTATTTAGAAATCACACATCCTTTGTGAAAGTTTTTATCTATTTTTTAACTAGTTGTTGCAGCTGTGTACAACTACGTTATCATAAACATCTTCAGAGCGAAGTCAGCTGTTTTTTTGCAACCGATATTGCGTAAATACTTTGTAGGAAATCACCGTATATGGACTTGAGCAAACTAAATCACAACACTGTCGTTTTGACTGCAAATAATCGTCTTGCTAATTTTCTACGCAATCAGTGTGATAACGCACAACAACAAGCCGATCAGTCAGTTTGGATAAGCCCAAAAATTTTACCTTTAACGACCTGGGCACAATCAATATGGTCACAGCACTGCCAACAAGAACACATAATTCTGAGCACTACCCAAGAACAGTTAGTCTGGGAAAATATTATTCGTGAAGCTAATGCCGGCATGTTGGATTACACAGCGACAACACAACTCGCTATGCAAGCATGGCAACAGCTACAATTTTGGGACATCACCACTGAAAAGCTCGCTAATCAACATAGTGAAGCCGTGACTGAGTATCATCAATGGTGTCAATCGTTTCAAAAAAGCTGCAAACAGAACCATTGGATTAGCCAAGCACAACTACCCAAACAACTGGTAGAATTTTTCAACAATAACCCCACCCTACTTCCGCCTTCCATTGCATTAGCGGGTTTTTTGGAACTGCCACCGGTATGGCAACAATTTTTTGATCATCTGCCAACACATTGCGAGCTCAACCTTATTACCACACAAACTAACCCAACTAATACAATACGGGTAACACTCCCGGACAACGATGCAGAAATTATTCAAATGGCTTCTTGGGCTAAAACTATTTATGACACAAATCCCTCACAACGTATTGCCTGCATCATCCCGGACCTACAGCAACAACGCGCTACCATTGAGCGTGTTTTTACTCAAACTTTTTGTGAAGAAAACCTTATTCCAGGTCACGACCAAAAACCACTACCTTTTAACATGTCAGCAGGTAAAGCACTCGACCAATACCCTATCATCGCCACCGCTTTAAAGTTATTAAGGCTAGCCACAGACAGAGTGAATGTCTCTACTGCGGCCCAATGGTTGCAATCCCCTTATCTCGCTATACACGAACAAGATCTCGCTGCTAGTGCCCATTTGGATTCTCGCTTACGTGAATATGGGGCGCACACTTTGCCACTGAATAGTGTTTATAAACCACTTACTGCTATTATTGAACACTACCCACAAACAACTTGGCTCAACCGTTGGCGCAGTTTTAATGACACCATTCAGTCTCTGCCTCGTTTGGCGCTACCCAGCGAATGGGCACAGCAGGTTTGTGACTTATTAGATAGCATTGGCTGGCCAGGTTCACGTACTCTCAATAGCGAAGACTATCAGCTATGCCAGCGCTGGCTGGAAAGCCTGAATACAATCAAAGATCTTGATGCAATGTGTGGTGATATCGATTTCGCTTCTGCACTAAGAATACTAATAACCCTCACCCAGCAAATCATTTTCCAACCGCAACAAGAAAAAACAAATATTATTATTTTGGGTGTATTAGAAAGTATTGGGCTCTCATTTGATCACGCGTGGATCATGGGTTTGCATGATGGAACTTGGCCTCCTGCCGCCAAACCCAATCCTTTTTTACCTCTGCAAATGCAGAGCCAATATAAAATGCCACATGCTGATGCGCAAC
>JAJFJO010000274.1 GCA_021774015.1 Gammaproteobacteria bacterium | reverse complement strand
CTTGTCCTGCTTAACATAAGAGTATTTCCATCTGCATCGGTTACACTGCCATAATTTGGATCATGTTCATTCCCACCATAAGTTTTTTGAAAAGAGCTATAAAAGGGAGTGCCTGTCGACCCTGATGTACCGGTAAATCCTGATGTACCCAGCAACCCTGTCGACCCTGAGGTGCCAGATGTACCCATCATTCCTGATGTGCCTGATGTGCCTGATGTGCCATTCACAGCAGTGGTTGATGCAGTTTGTGCAAAGGCTCCGGAATAGTAAAGGGATAATAACGTTAATGAAGCTTTTAATCGACGGGTAAAAAACGGCATGAAATGACTCCTTAATATACAGTTTTGTTCACCTAAAATGAGCATCTTAGGGATTAATTATTTTAAAGCGTCTATTTTTTTTGTGATAACCAAAAAAGGCTGCGAACTACAATTACGTTATGATCAGCATTTTCCCTGCAACTCTAACACTATTATTTTTATAAAACAAACCGTTTTGAAGGCCCAATATTGGTCACGCATATTTATTATTTAGGAGTGATATATATCACCAAAAAGCCTAAAGAATAGCGGTTTAGCACAAAGAAGTAGTCTTATGCAGTCCATGCTATTAAAACAACCTTTAACCTACTCAGCCACACCTTTGCTCATCAAGTACTCTTCATAAGTACCACGAAATTCTTCAACACCCTCCTCACTCATAGCTATAATGTGTGTTGCGAGTGATGATACCAATTGTCGATCATGGCTCACAAAAATAATCGTTCCCGGAAAATGCTCTAACGCCAAATTAAGTGCTTCAATCGATTCCATATCTAAGTGATTTGTCGGTTCATCCAGCACTAACACATTAGGTCGCTGTAACATTAACTTACCAAACAACATACGCGCTTGCTCACCACCGGATAATACTTTTACTTTTTTATCAACATCCGTTTTTGAAAATAACAACCGACCCAACACACCACGAATCACTTGCTCATCATCCTCCGGTCTGCTCCACTGATCCATCCAGTCCATTAATTTAATATCATAATCAAAATCTGCCACATGGTGCTGTGGAAAATATCCTGGCTTTGCATTTTCCGCCCACTTAATCGCACCGTCTTTTAACTCTAAATCATTCACCAATGTGCGCAGCATGGTCGTTTTACCAATACCATTTGGCCCTATAATAGCCAACCGTTCGCCGGCCTCTACCGCAAATGTGAGATCTTTAAATAACAATTCATTTTCATAACCATTGCTTATTTTAGTGGTTTCTACCGCCAAACGATGCAACTTTTTCTCTTGCTCAAAACGGATAAAAGGGCTGCGGCGACTCGATGGCTTGATTTCAATCTGTTCCATCTTATCAATTTGTCGAGCACGCGAGGTAGCTTGTTTTGCTTTAGACGCATTCGCAGAAAATCGGCTAACGAAGGTTTGCAGTTCTTTTATTTTAGTATCTTGGCGTTGTTTCGCTGCTGCCAAACGTTCCCGCGCAATAGTCGCTGCTGTCATATACTCATCATAATTACCCGGATACAAACGCAGCTCACCATAATCTAAATCTGCAATATGCGTACACACTTGATTTAAAAAGTGACGATCGTGAGAAATAATAATCATTGTTGCTTTGCGCTGCACCAACTCACTTTCCAACCAACGAATCGTATCAATATCCAAGTTATTTGTAGGCTCATCCAACAACATAATATCAGGGTCGGCAAATAAAACTTGCGCTAGTAACACACGTAATTTCAGGCCTGGTGCAATTTCACTCATCGGACGATGCTGCATCTCCTGAGAAATACCTAAGCCTGCCAATAATGTTTCAGCGCGTGACTCAGCCGTGTATCCATCTAGTTCTGCATATTGTACTTCCAACTCCGCCACCAAAATGCCCTCTTCTTCAGACATTTCAGGCAAGCTGTAAATTCGATTACGTTCTTGATGCACTTCCCACAGCTCAGCATAACCAATCATAACCGCTTCAACCGCTGTATATTCCTCAAATGCAAACTGGTCCTGACCCAGCACACCAATACGTTCACCATCACCCGTGATTACAGAACCAGAAGTGGCTTCTAGGCGCCCTGCTAAAATCTTCATAAATGTCGATTTTCCAGCACCATTTGCACCAATCAAGCCGTAACGGCCACCACTAAATTTTGCGGAGACATTCTCAAAAAGCGGCTTCGGGCCAAACTGGATAGTGATATTTGCTGTGCTTAACATAATGTGCCTTTAGTGGTTGTGAGGTTCTATATCTATAAGAGGCGTGATCCTATCAAATTTGAGCCTTATTCTCTAGCTGAATGTGGGGCTCAAGCTGGAAAATGGTACAAAATATCACTGATTGAATACGTCGATAGGTATCTGGGCTACAACCTGCCCGGTCTTTAGATCCAGCCCTTTAAAATCAGAAGCTTAACGTACTTAATATCAGCTACGCTATCAGCTATACGAGAAGCACCTTTACCTGCTACAATCCCTTTCAATAACCTTAATTTAAGGAGAGGCAAATGAAAAACATTATCTGTTCTACTGTATTCCTACTTTTGATCTCGTTGAGTTCAACTGGAGCTGCATTTTGTGTGAATAACACCTCTGATGAAACAATTTTAGCCCGAGGTGATGGTGGTATTGTCATTGTCTGGAAAGCTAGAATTGGCCCAAAAAAAACCAAGTGCTGCCCTGAAACAAAAAATTATTGCCGCTGGCAGCAAGCAGTCTCTATATTCAAAGAGCAATATAAAGGGCGAAAATGCTACACTAAGATCAACCGCAAAGATAAAGAGCTTATGATTTATGTTGGTTATAATAAAGCCAAAAAAAAATGGATCTGTACGTCAGGCAAATAAAGCAGGAAAATCATTACTAGAAACAGTGTGCTGTCAATCAATTCACTCTTACATGCTAAATCAGTTAATTATGTGCCACAGGTAAATTTTTTTCGTCTTTTTTAGGTCTTCCTCGTCTTATAGTGTATGCATCACATTGTGTGTTGCGTACTATTATAAGCAGGAGAATAAAATGTTAAGAGTGATCAGTTTTAAAATTTGTCCATTTGTTCAGAGAGTTACAGCTGCTCTTGAGGCTAGAGGTGTTAGGCATAAAGTAGAATTTATCAGCTTAAGAGACAAACCACAGTGGTTTTTAGATATTGCCCCAACAGGGCAAGTGCCTGTATTGGTTACAGAATCTGGAGCTGCTTTGTTCGAGTCAGATGCCATTGTTGAATACATAGATGATTTTTATGGCCCCTTAGAAGATAATCTTACACCAGAACAAAAAGCGTTTGATCGTGCATGGAGCTATCAAGCTAGTAAACACTATCTGGTGCAGTGCGGGACAATGAGAAGTGACGATGAAGACACCCTGAAAGCTAAAGCTGAAAATCTTGAGAAAGCATTTGCTAGAGCAGAAGCTCAGCTCGGGGATGGCCCATATTTTAAAGGAAGTGTCATGAGCAAAATTGATATTGCTTGGATCCCTTTGCTGCATCGTGCTGAAATTGTAATGAGACTTAGCGGCTATGATTTTTTTGATAAATACCCTAAAGTTAAAGCCTGGCAAGGTGCATTATTAAGTACAAGAATTCCAGAAAAAGCTGTTTCGGATGATTTCGAAGAAGTATTTTCAGGTTTCTATATGGCAAAGACTACTTATTTAGGGAAACTGAAAGATTCTTTAAGCGCTACCATATCTACAGCAGCAGCTACAACTGCTGTTGGTGTATTTGAGGCTAGTGGGGCTGCTGGTACTGATGAAAAATTGGATACCGCTACGACAACAACAAAGCCCAGCGCCGGCTGTTGCCCCACCCGTGAATAATTATTAGCAAAGTAACAGTCAAGGCAGTTGTAATGTAGTGAGCTGCCTTGATTTTTGCTATAGAGGATTTTGCTATAATTTTTTTGGTATAATCCAGACAACTTGAGGAAAATGGAAACCATTTCAAACTACAGTAATATTTTATAAGGATACATATGAAATGAAGTTTGATATACAAGATATTTGGGAAGACTATCGTATTTCAATTAAGATCTTTTTGCACTCAAAAATTTCAAATCATTCAGATGCCGAAGATTTACTACAAGAAATATTTATAAGAATGTATAAAAATATTGATAGCGTTAAAACCAAGGGAAGTTTAAAATCATGGATTTTTCAAGTGGCTAATCATGTCATTGTTGATTACTATCGAGAAAAAGCAAAATTCAAATATAGCAAATTTGAAGATAAAGAAAGTAATGTGAAAATTGATCCTTATGAAAATCTATCCGATTGTATAGCTCCTTTTATAAAAAAACTACCTAAAGAATCAAGAAAGCTATTAACTGCTATTGAGCTGAACGGTATATCTCAGATAGATTACGCCAAAGAACTAAACATTAATTATTCCACCCTAAAGTCTCAAGTTAAAAAAAGCAGACTACAATTGCAAGACATATTCAAGAAATGCTGCAATTTCTCATTTGATGGGAAAGGCCATATCATTGATTTTTCACCTAAACGGCCCTGCTGCAAAAAATATTAATTTGGAGAGCTAATTGCTCCCAACTGCTACTGCCAGGTTGTTTGGCGCGTGCAGTGCCATTGTGACCGGGTTTGTTGGGTGGAATCGCTCCAGGGGTTAATCCAGCTGCAAATATTCCTGCTCCTTGCAGCGCTGAGCTAAGTGCAGAGCCTGGAGTGGCTGCTTCTGCGTTGGGGTTATTTTGATTGGTGCTGGTCACC
>JAJFJO010000273.1 GCA_021774015.1 Gammaproteobacteria bacterium | reverse complement strand
TGGAGTTAAAGTTCGGGATGTCCCATTTTGGAAGTTAATGCTTGATACGACTTTGTTGCAACACGGTGAAACTACAGCTGGCAAAGCCAAAAAATGTTAATATTTGTGCAATTCATGTTAGAAATGGAGCCAACCATGCCTTATAAATATAATGAATCTCGTCGACACCACTTTAAAAAAGCAAAATACAAAGTTAAAAAGGGGTCCCAAGCACTAATAATAGAACTGTAGCCTCACCAGCTGAAACCTTATGCTTATACATACAATTAGCCTTTGCAAGATTTTTCATGTCAATTAGCAACCTCATGTTTTACAAGGAGTTTTCCCTACAAATTTTCAACGAAACCTGTATTGCCTTGATAGGACCAGTCCTCAATCCAGCGTTCAATATATTCATAAGATTCTTCACCAAAGAATTGGTAAAAACCAAGCATGTTCACATGTATCCAGGCACTAGGGGATAAGCTGATTAAATATTTTTTTGTGGCGTTGTCCGGCGCATTTTCATAAAGCCCATTTAGAATATAGCTATTGTAATATAAGATTATTGATGCAATTAATCTTGTACAGTGATTCCAGATCTGCATTTCAGTTTTTTTCCTACCTCTAAACGCACCTTTTTTCAAGATAGTAATAGCGCGATATAAACCATTGAAATGCTCTCCGCGATTTAAGGCTACCATGACCGTACGCCTAAACTCTTTGTCATGCAAGTACATTAATAAAAACTCAGTTTGCACTAAATTATTATAGTGCATTAAAGCAAGCTTGGTTCGACTACTATAATTGCCTGATGATAATTTTTTTATAATAACGCTAGGCTGAGCATCTCCTGCAATCAAAGATGTGACCATATGCAAGACATTATCCCACTCTTCAATTATCAATTCCTCGTCAGCATATTTTGTTGGTTTTATAATATAATCTTCATCAATTTCCATGTCTTGAAAACCCCAAAACTTTTCACGGTGAGGTTTTGGGATACGTGGTGCTAAAAGACGATCAGTTAAATCAAATAATGCAAAATTAAAAGAATTTTTACCATGCGCATCAACCGATAGAATATCTATTTTTAATTCATCAGCATTTTGATGTTCGGCCATTTCAAATGTATAACTGCCTTCATATTCATTCGTGCCGATAAGTAAACCCGTGATTGAAAAATAATTCAATATGCCATTGTACCCTGATACGCCCATATCATTCCCTAGGTATTTTTTAGAAAATCGTGCCATTATATTTTCTAATTCAACCTCCAGCTTTAAACCATCGGCACTTCCATGATATTTATTATTGATATACCACTGTTTATAAATAGGAAGTTTAGCTGCAGCTTTATTAATGATATCAATAGCAGCTAATATCGTCTCATCGCGAAAATATGCGGCTTCAGTTGTTAGCATTGAAGATTCATTTAAATCAGAAATGTCAGCCATTTTTCTTGCACCAACACGTATGGCGTTTGCTAATGCTACAGCAATGATGTGCATAATATCAAACTCACCCCTATGTTGCTTAGGCAATATAGAGTCAAACGATCGTGAAAATCTAGTCCTTTGATTAACAAATTTAATCACATCAACAATGCCGCGACGATGAAATTTTTCAAATAGACTGTCGTTTGGATCGGATTTTTTATCTAAGGGGCGTAGGCGCCATAAGGTTTTTCCATTTTTATCGATACTGATTTTAATGCCTTTATTGGTGCCGGTTAAGATGCCTGTGTTTAACTGCTTATAGAGCTTAGCTATATTGCGGCGTTTTTCATTAAGCAGCTTTCGTATTGGGGTGTTTAATTTTTTATAACCAATATTTTTCAGTATTTTTGATTTGTTTTTATTAAAATTATTTCTTGGCAATAAATCATCTTCAATCGCTTTGTGTTTGATACTGTATTTCAACGTTAATTTATTTGTTGAAATATGATGTACAATATTTTCGTAAATTAGGAATTCAAGACGGTTGAAAATTGCTGCTTTACCATCTAACACGTATGGCCTATCTTTTTTCTTTATCCATGCCAGTATGTTTGGAGGTAATGGTTTTAATTTGTCAGATGGACTATCATCCAAGCAATCCTTGAGAAAAGTTACAACCTCATCTAAAGGTTTATTATTAACGATGACTAAATCTAAGTTCAAAAATAATTGCCTTAAGCAAAGCTTAATGGCGTTGCTATTTATATCTATGTACTTCCAAAACAAGAATTGTTTGTCAAGCTTGTCGTCGATTAGAAGTTTTGCTATGGTTAAAAATTCATTGTGTGGAATATATTTATGAATTTCTTTTTTAGGTATCGTCTTCTTCGGGTATGCGTGAAGGGCGAAAAGCAATGCACTTGCTTTCTCTCTTGCTTGCTTTGTGGCTTCTAATTGTTTGGCTGCTTCATCTTTAGCATATTGCACTGCGTCAGCCAGATAGTCCAGAGTGCGTTTTTTAATCGCCTCCAAGAGATTATCGTTAACCATTTGGTAACGGCTAAATGTGTAGCAAAGTAGGTAATGTTGTGATTGACTATCGTTCAGTTGATTTAAACGATAGCCATTATAATAGTCTATCAAACTTGCATAGTAATTGATGGTGGTTGTGGGTAATTGAAGTTTTGGTAGTATGGGCTTAGCAATGTCAAAAACAGGTTTTAATTGTTGTAGCTTGGTAATTTCTTCTGTGATAGCAGTGTTGCTGAAGTTTTTCATATCTTGATTAATGGTGACAATGCGGTGAAATTTATCTGTTTTCCCCAACAAGGATGAAATTACTTGGCGCTGTTCTTTTGACGTGTATCGTTGATAATTTTTGGTGATCCGCTGATTCTCAGTATGCCAAACATCTGTAATTATATTTTGTAATGTAGTGTAGGGTGGGATTGCAATACGATGTTGCACCAACAAGTTTAGTAACGTTTTACATAGCTTTCTTTGCCTCGGGTGGCGTTTTGCTTGTTCGTGTAGTTTTTCTTTTATTAGCTTCATGGTTTTTTGGTTTGCTCTTTGGTAATCGAATAGTTCCAATGCTTTGTTTTCAATACGTGCAATTAAATCTCTATTTTTGGGGAGGGCCCGCGGTGATTGTTTAGTGGGAAAATAACGTTCCATGATGTGTTGTCTTTCTTTTGTGACTTCTTGATAGTTAAATTTAATGAGTGATTTTTTAAGTTTCAAAAAAACATAGCAAATAATAAAATATACAGCGGCCTCAATGCTATCAAAGCTTTCTAATATTTTGACTTCCTCTTTGGTTAGGGTAAAATGTTGGGAACGTTCAAATTGATTAAGAGAGGGAGGGGCATAAAGATCCCACTGTTCATCTATAGTGAGCAAGCGTGAACTTTTATTTGCCATCAGTAGAACATCCAAGTATCATTAAAGGCAACCAAGAAAAGGCTAGTAAGATTGTTTACTGGACTATAAGAGAAACCCGGTCATATGTCAAATTTAAGCTATATACCCAGACCATTATTTGATACCCTGCCTGAAGTGCTGGCCCAGCACAGCGCCATTTATGCCCATAACAACCCAAAACAATGCATCCAACAATGGTTAAACCATTGCTTGAAAGATACCAATGTTTCTATACCTGCCTATGCCACTAAAGACTACCAGCACGTTTTAAATTTTCTTTATAGTTACCGTGGTAGCAGTGATACCTTTGGTGCATACCGTCGTGACTTGGAGCGATTTGTGCAATGGAGTTGGTTCGTACGTGAACAGACCTTCTTAAAACATAAACGCCAAGATATTGAAGCCTTTATTGAATTTTGTATTAAACCCTATAAAAGGTGGATTGGCTTGAAAAAAGTTGCTCGCTTTAAAAACAAAGATGGCCTGAGAATGCCGAATAAAGAATGGCGTCCCTTTGAAGCGCATGTATCTAAATTAGACCGTAGAACAGGCACTATGCCTAACAAGGATGATTATCAGCTTTCGCAGCAAACATTAAAAGCAATGTTTGGCATATTAAGTAGCTTCTATCAATTTTTACTTCAAGATGAAATTGCAGAAGTTAATCCTGTTGCATTAATCCGACAAAAAAGTAAATTTTTGCGTAAAGAAGCTACCACACCCACAATACGTCGTTTGTCTGATAAACAATGGCAAACTGTGATTAAGATTGCAAAGAGAAAAGCAAAAATAAATCATAAATCTGAAAGGGATGTTTTTATATTATCCTGTTTATACGGTATGTATTTAAGAATTTCTGAATTAGTGAGTAACGAACGTTGGTCGCCAACCATGAGCGATTTTCAAAAAGATGAAAAGGGAAATTGGTGGTTTAAAACGGTTAGCAAAGGCAATAAAGCGCGACAAATTGCTGTTAGTCCTGCCATGTTAGAAGCTATCAAATTTTATCGAGTTGCCTACCTTAATTTACCACCCTACCCTTTACCCAACGAAAAAACACCTTTAATTTCACATTTAAAAAATCTCAACAAACCCATTACGAGTGAGCGTCCAATTCGTCGCTTAGTGCAAGCTTGCTTTGATTATGCGGCTGATGAACTAGAACGTAAGGGTGAATCTCAAGAAAGTATGCAATTGCGTTCCGCCACCGTTCATTGGTTAAGGCACACAGGAATTTCTGATGATGTTAAGCTCCGTCCTAGAGAGCATGTTCGAGATGACGCTGGTCATAGTTCTGGCGCTATCACCGATCGCTATATAGATGTGGAGCTAGTGGCACGAGCAAAATCAGCTAAAACGAAAACTATTGATAAAAAGAGATAGCCTCATTGCAATCCGACTTCTCCGCAAATGGTTAATAATTGTTGGAAATTACGAGAGGAAAGTGTAAATAAAACAAGGGCTTACAATTGCTGTTCAAATATTCTCATGGCGATATTTTGCTGTATAATCATATGCTTGCAGCTGGAGAGCCGACATTTATATTATTAATGCTTGGGACCCCTACTTGGGTGGTGGTAAAAATGCCCCGCCTTGTGCCGTTTATGATTATACGCCTACGCGACATCAAATAGGGCCAATGGATTTTTTAAAAGGCTATCAAGGGTATCTGCAAGCGGATGCTTATACGGGTTATGATGTGCTG
>JAJFJO010000272.1 GCA_021774015.1 Gammaproteobacteria bacterium | reverse complement strand
GCCCACGCAAATTTGCATCGAGCACTTCTCGTTTATCAAGTACTTGCCGCTCTTTCGCTGAATCACCTATGTAACGAAGCCATACACCTGCTTTAAACCAGTCAGGCTCAGCGCTTCTATCTTCACTATATGGAGATGGTTTATCAACCAATTTCAAATCCAATAATACATTAATAGTACCGGGACAATAACTCACAATAGCAAAATCTAACATTTCCTGACATCGTTCCCTTAATGCCTCACCACAAGTTGTGATAGGCGCTAGCACTTTTACAAAAGGATCCTCTTGTGATGCAGTGCCATTAGTTAATCTCGAAATCGCACACTCCAATGGAGTAGTTTTGCTATGTTCATTTCCCACATCAGGATCTGCGCCTTTTTGCAAAAACAGGTTTAACAGCTCAAGTCCCTGCTCTTCATCATGTTCTTGAATAATACAATGAAGCGGCGTATCACCATGTTTAGACCACACGTTTTTATCCACAGAAGAATCTCCAAGCATGGTATTAAGCAAGTCGATCTTACGCTTTCGTTTATCAGTGTCTGACGTATCTCTTATATTCATTAACAAATGATGCAACAAAGGATACCCATCTATTGGCTCATTAATAGAATCAGTCCCAGAGCGCTCTTTAATTTTTTGCTCTATGGTTGAATAATCATTTAGCATGCGTCACCTCTTAAATTAGTTTCACCAAAAAGTGTGCCATTATTTATTTTCAATGACACCCTAAGCTCTAACCTGCCCATCACCTTTAACAACATATTTAAACGTCGTTAACTGCTCCAAACCCACCGGGCCACGCGCGTGCATTTTACCCGTTGCAATACCAATTTCTGCGCCCATACCAAATTCACCCCCATCAGCAAACTGCGTTGAGCAATTATGCATAACATTAGCACTGTTAACCAATTGCAAAAATAACGCTGCCGCTTTTTTATCATCAGTAATAATGGCATCCGTATGATTTGAACCATATTGTTTAATGTGTTCTATTGCTTGGTAGATATCATCTACAACTTTTATTGAAATAATCGCATCTAAATATTCCGTCGCCCAGTCTGCATCGGTTGCTACATTCACTGCCGTATCAATTTTTTGCACTCGAACATCACCACGAATTTCGCAGCCTTTATTGTTAAGTGACTTAATGATTTCAGGCAATAATGATTCAGCAATGGCCGCATCGATCAGTACCGTTTCTGTCGCACCACAAATACCCGTGCGACGCATTTTTGCATTTTCAATAACACGTACCGCCATTGTCGGATCAGCTTGCTCATGAATATACGTGTGGCAAATGCCATCCAAATGACTAAATACCGGAATCGTACTGTGCTCACGAATATGTTGTATTAGCGCTTTACCACCGCGCGGTACGATCACATCAATGCACTGATCTTGCTTTAACAACACATCCACCGCACTGCGTTCTTGCGTGGGCACATATTGAATAACAGAGGGTATAACATTCGCTTTTTGCAGCCCTTCTTGCAAGCACTCAACAATCACTTTATTCGTTGCAGCGCACTCCGAACCACCACGCAAAATAACGGCATTACCAGATTTAAAACACAATGCCGCAGCATCAGCCGTTACATTAGGGCGCGCTTCATAAATCACACCAATAACACCTAACGGAGTCGCCTTGCGCGTAATATGCAGACCACTCGGTACCGCCCATGTTGCCAACTCCCTGCCAACTGGGTCTGGCAAGCTAGCTATAGCTTTAATACCTTCAACCATAGATTGAATTCGACTGGGCGTTAAACGCAGTCGATCTAGCAATGCAGCACTCAGCCCCTTTTTCCCTGCAATAACAACGTCTTCTTGGTTGATTTTTATAATATCATCAGCGCGTTTTTGCACATACTCAGCCATAGCAACTAACGCATAGTTTTTTACATCGGTGGAAAGCATGGCAAGCACGTCAGCTGCACTTTTCACATTAATACACATGGTCTCAATTTGCTGCTCTACACCCACTGCTTCTATCATAGGTTTTCTCTACAATTAATTATCCATTAAAACCAGGTTGTCACGATGTATGATCTCATGGCAACCATCATAACCTAATCGATCTTCAATATGCTGGCTCGACACACCGACGATTTTATTTAAATCTTTTTGATCATAATTCGATAAACCTCGAGCAATCTCATTATTGTTTTTTGACAACACCTGCAACAAAGCACCTTTAGAAAACTCTCCCGACACAGAGATCACACCCACAGGCAACAAACTTGCTCCTTCAGACAGTGCCCTAAATGCACCTTCATCAATCACAACTTGCCCTGCTGGATTTAAGTGTTCACGCAACCATGATTTCTTAGCATTTTTGCGATTAAGGTGCGGCACAAACCACGTTCCCCTTTCATGCTGAATATAATGTTTAATCGGATGGTGATGTTTACCTGCCGTAATTAACATGCGGCAACCAGAAGACAGTGCAATTTTAGCGGCTTGTAGTTTTGTAATCATTCCGCCTGATCCATAATTACTACCCGAATCTTTGGCCATGGCTAAAATATCAGGTGTGAGCTGGTTAATGCTAGGAATTAAGGTGGCGT
>JAJFJO010000271.1 GCA_021774015.1 Gammaproteobacteria bacterium | reverse complement strand
TCTGGTATCGAATCAGCTGGTCTCTTGCATAATCGCGCGCTGCTTTCATTTTATCGCTTAAGACATTTTCTAAATACCCTGCTTCGCCATAATATACAGCAACATCGATAACTAATTTTTGATAACGATCAATAAGTGCTTTAAAGAGGTATGGTAAAAATCGAGACTCAGCGAGACGTTTCAAATACTGCAAGGTAGTTGCAATATTCATAATATCTCGCATCAAGCCATTTACTAACGCTGCTTTCCCCACACGAGCTGTAAAAGCTTTCAAACCGGTCGTTAGCACAACTCCCTCTTGTTCACGTAAGCGCTGTAAAAATTGCATCTTAGTTTCAACGCCTATTTCCCAAATAAGTGGATTTATTAAATAACGATCAGGAATAGGTCCATGAATTTCCCAAAGAGACAGTTGCCATTTTTCAGCTCCAATATAAGAAAAAGCCGTATAAAAAAGATGAGCGAGGCTGTTGAGCACCCCTTCGCTTCCAAATAAAGCTGGAATTGAACGCCCCAGCACCCCATTTTTTCTTATTGATTGAACCAATTTATCAATACTTGGCTCTCCGCCCATAGCCAAAGCTGATGGATAACTTGCTATTCTGCGAGAGATAAGCCTAGCAGCGTTATATCGCTTTTGACCTTGAGCGTCTGCATGAAATAATTCACCATCCTGAAGAGCTATCAGGGTGTCTGGGAGGCCAGAGCTTACTTCATGAAATTCTGCAGACATGAGCCCAAGCCTTCTTTGAAGCTCAGTAAGCTCTACTTCAACCTGCTGTAAAGACTCCCAAAGTGTTATGGATATCCTTGTAATAAAATTCAATTGCTGTCCAACACGCTGGATCCGAGTATCAATGACTTGTGCTGCTGTTAGAATCGCTGCCTGCCCTTGCTTTAGCTGGTTTAAATCAGCTCGTATTTTCTGTTGCCCCTCTAATAGGGCCGCCAACATTTTATGTTGAGGAGAGGGGCCTTTTTGCTGACCCCCAAAGAATGAAGCAACGCCATTCAGCAAACCCGGAAGAGCAAATAAATCTCCTGCATAAAGCCGAGCGGCTGAAACACCCACACGAATAAGCGCACCACCATAATGAGAAACTTTTGCAGCAGCTTCATTATCGCCTACTAACCTCATTACACCTGTTAGCATGCCCAAAGCAAATTGGGCATGAGCCTGTGCATCCTGGACCATTACTTTAAACTTTTCATGGTCCATAATAGCTTGCTTCAGTGCCCTGCCTGCAGCCTGTGTCTCTGGGTGATTTTCATCTTCCCCTTTAAGTTGCTCATAGCGTTCGCGCTTATTATGTAGCTCTTGGGCCAACCCAAAACCAAAGGCTCGCACACTGTTCACATAGTCCACTGCATGTTGAAAATTATCAACGTATCTGCCTTTTGCCTGGCGGGTTTCATAAGCTCCTTCCTTTACCATCACAAAGTTTTCACCCATCGCTTGCTCACCCTTCTGGCGATTTTCTTCTGGGGGGGCTTTAGCATTTGGTTTGGCATCAGTTATTACGGGTATTTTTTGGTTACCCTCCTCACTCCGTTTAGCTTTTCTCTCCACTTGTTTCTCATCTCGTATTTGGGTAATATTTTTAAAGCGATATCTAAGACGCTTTCGTCGTGCTGCCTTGATACTAGCCGCTGTAGAGCCCTTAGGTATTTCATACGCTCTAGGTTCTCGATTATATTCCGATGATTTCTCCCATTTCGCCCAAATAGCCTTTGCAATCATGTCCCTAGCATCTTCGTCATCTTCTGGCAAAATGTCTTGAGTAAGCCCTTTTAGTGTTTTATGCATAGAGCGATCTCTGTCAAATTTAAGTACGTTGTCGTAATCCACTAGTAGACTGGTTAAATACGGGCTAGCTTCTACTAAGTCTTTTACCCTTGAGGGGACACCCTCACTACTACTAAGCCTATCTGTAACCCGACTAAGGCGACGTTTAAGTTCTGGCCTGTAAGCCTCATTGATTTTCTTTCTTCCATAGTCGCTGCTAAGGGCACCATTAATTTTTTTAAGTTGTGGAAGGTTTAATGCTTTAAATTCATTGGCAGGTACACCTTTTTCAGGTTTGAATTGAACCACACTAACGATCAATTTGAGCTCATCAGAAGAAAAACTCGCAACTTTTGAATTTAGAAGAATGTCCTTAAACAGCGGCAGGGCAATTGTTGAATTACCCAGCAAGTCCAGTTGATTTCCACCGAAGGAATAACCGCTTTTTCCCCCAGCAAAGGATAATGCATAACCTCGCTTTCCACCTGCCAATTCATTTTTCATCATAGCTAGATGGATGTAGGCTTCAACGCCTTCTAAGCCTTCACCTCCCGTAAACGGTATGGCGTAGGCTGGATCGTAGTCAGGATGTTTAGAACCATCTTCGTTTACGACCATTACATGCTTTGGAATATTACGTGGATCAGACATAGATAAGTCACCTTTCACAATGGAAAACATTATTGTCACTCTATCACTACAACCTAAGAATGTCGCCCCCACTTTGAGATGATAATAGTTTCTAAAACTTGTCTATTTGTTCATTGTACATCGATCATCGCACTGGATCACGCGCCAGCAATAACAGCTAAATGTAATTAACCTTCAATTGCTCTTGTTGTTTAATTGATTTTAATGCTCTGGTGTTAGTATAATAGGGTCAAACTTATATTTCTTTTGAAAAGACGCCTAAGGGCTGGTATTGACATCTGGGCTCTGGTTTAGACTACGTGGTAGGAAGCTGTGACATATTAGGAGTCCGAGAAGCCTCGGCCTGCACACAACGTCATCCCGCTTCTCTTCCCTATTGACATAATGTTGGCCCAGGAATACCAGCCCTTAGGCATCCCTTACCGCTTATTTCTCACTACTAATATAGTACATTTTGAGGTTAAGGGTTACTCCCTAAGCCCTTGACCTTTAGCGATTAAATATAAGGCTATAAAAAACAATATAATAATGAATGCAAACATTGCAAGAAAAGAAAACCATACATGCAAGCCATCGATACCTAAAAAACCATAGCGAAATGCATCAACAATATAGACAATGGGATTGACCATAGAAATATATTGCCATACGGGCGGCAGCATTTTTATCGAATAAAAAACACCACCCAAATACGTTAATGGCGTCAAAACAAAGGTTGGGATAATCGATATATCATCAAAACTTTTTGCGTAGATGGCATTAATAAGCCCGCCCAATGAAAATATGGCAGATGAAAACATAGCAACAACAACGACACTAATAAATGAGTACATCCCTAGTGTCGTAAAAAAAGAGGCGATAATAGCAACAATAATACCAATCAAAACACCTCGAAAAATACCACCCATCATATAACCAATTAAGATTACGCTGTTCCAAACAGGTGAAACCAGCAACTCCTCAATACTGCGCTGAAATTTTGCACTGAAAAATGCAGATACCGTAGCCGAATACGAGTTATTAATAATAGACAGCATGATTAAACCCGGCGCAATAAATGTGATGTACGGGTAACCTTGAATCTCACCCACATGGCGCCCGATCACTCCGCCAAATATAACAAAATATAGGGTTGTAGTAACAACGGGCGGGAATAATGTCTGAGCCCAAATTCTAACAACACGACGCATCTCTCTGCGAACAATCGTCTTAAATGCTATCCACTGCAGTCCGTGACTCATACTTTATCTCTTTTAGTCTTATTGATGTAGAGCTCTTCAAGCCGGTTTGTTTTACTTTGAACGCTATTCACGACAATATTCAACCTCTCAAGCTCTTGAAATAGCTTACTCATGGTTCTATCTTTTGGCACTTCCGCAATCAACGTTAAATCGTCTCGAGCTGCAATTCGAAAGCCATCAATCACCGGCAAATGCTCATAGGGTTTTCCTAAATTTAAAATAACGGTGTCATAATCTAGTGCATTTAGAAATTGAGACATCTTCGTGTTTTCTATAATTTCACCGTGATCGATAATTGCAATGCTATTACATTGGCTTTCTGCTTCTTCTAAGTAGTGCGTCGTTAAAATAATGGTAACTCCATCCGCATTTATTTTTTGTAGAAATTCCCAGGTAGAACGCCGCAACTCAACATCCACCCCAGCTGTGGGCTCATCAAGTATCAATAGTTTAGGTTGGTGTATCAGTGCGCGTGCGATCATCAAACGACGCTTCATGCCACCAGACAAGCTTCTAGACATAGCATTTCGTTTATCCCAAAGGCCTAGCTGACGCAAATAGTGCTCTGCTCTTTCTGCTGCAATTTTAGGTGGAATACCATAGTAACCGGCCTGATCTACTACAATGCGATTTACTGTTTCAAAAATACTAAAATTCATTTCTTGGGGAACAACCCCAATAAGGGCCTTAGCTTTAGCAAAGTCTCGATCTATATCATAACCAAAAATAGTGACTGAACCGTCTGTTTTCTGGACTAGTGACGTAAGAATATTAATGATTGTCGTTTTGCCAGCGCCATTCGGCCCAAGAAGGGCGAAGTAATCGCCCTCAGCAATATCTAAGTTAACTCCCTTTAAAGCTTCAACTCCACTGGGATAACGTTTTTTTAGCCCTTTAATTGATACAGCTGGCATGTGAAACTCTCATTTATTTATTCATGGCGAGGAGGCTTGGCAATTCTCACGACCATAGAGCGCCCTTTCATATCCTGACCGTTAGCAGTCAATGCTTGATTAGCATCGCGGGCATTAGCAAATGTGATAAATGCAAAGCCCTTTGAGCGGCCTGTACGAGTGTTTTTAACAACACGGGTTTGGCGAACAGCCCCAAACTGGCCAAAGAATTTCTTTAGCTCATAGTCTTTTACATGGTAAGGGATATTTCCCACGTAAACCTGGTTATTAACAAAAGCAGATTTGCCACCAGCCTTTTTCATGCGAATAATGATAAAAGCGATAACGATAATTGCCACGATTGCAGCTGCGATGATAGTAGTCGTATTAGTCATGTTTGTTGCCCATCCAAATTGAAGAATCCAAATCCGCGATTGTAGAAAAGCCACCCAGGATTGTAAAGACATATCCCAAATATTTTGTCACTGTTTAAGAAATAAGTGTATCATGGCCTAAATTCTACTCACCATTTAGGCCAAAAGGAAGCACAATGAACATAAAAAGCATAGCTTGGCGAAGCGTTCTAGGCTTAGCAATCATCTTAGCAGCCATATGGTGGTTCACCCCACAATTACGCTACAACATACATACCGTTATCCCTAACAAGATCTATCGTAGCGCAGAACTGCCTGCTGTAGAGCTTGCAAAGATAGTAAAAACTCACCACCTTCGAACGATCATTAACCTGAGAAGCATGCACCCCGGTAGCAAATGGTGGGAAGATGAAGCCCATATTGCCAAGCGAAATGATGTTGCGCTTTACAATGTATCACTGCCGGCACACGATCTGCCGACTAAAGAGCAGTTACAAGTTCTAACATTTATCATCAAAAACGCACCACGCCCTCTACTAATTCACTGCCGCCAAGGTGCTGATCGTTCTGGAATGGCTGCTGCCATTGCTCTTATTCTGAGGAATGAGCCTTCTTTGGCAATAATAGGCAAACAAGCCTCTTGGCGTTATTTAGCTTTTGATTCTAATAGTGTTGGCAAACTCGTTTTACCATACTACCAAGCATGGCTAAAGAAACAGGGGGCACAAAAAAGCTCTGCCAAACTGTTCACTGCCTGGCTGAATCAGAAAAAGTTGTTTAACCTAAAAAACGCAGTTAAACGCATTTATCCCGTGTAGCCCCATTGCCATATAGCCTACTTAGAGAAGGTAAAAAATCGCGCAGTCACCTTATTGACCTCATCGCTACACACATCTCAACTTACTGTGTAATATTCGACTGATAGCTGTATGAAGTCTCGTTCGTCTTCCCCAGTGTCTTATTCGAGCGGTGAGGAATCAAAAAAACCACAGAACCGAATGAAATTCATGATGAGCTAGCCAAAACAAAACGACTGGGGAAACTGATATTAGAAATACGAGACCGTATAAAAATGGAATCGGTGGCCGAGTTAAAACGGAATATGTAAAGAATGCAGTTGAGCGCGTTTTCTAAGTTAAATTAAGGCTCAGGGATACATAAGAAAGGATGACACACTAACTTACTCTAAAGTCTCGTTGATAACGCATACCTTTTCATTATCCTAATCGTGCAGCAGCACAAGATTCCTCGCTCGCAGCAGACTCTGCTTGAGCACCAACGTCGAACAAACCCACTCCCAAAGGCTCCGAATCAGCAGGAGCAGATCTTGGCCTTTTATTGTAGCTTACTCCTGCATTCCAACCAGCCATGGGACTTTCTTCTAACGCGATACGATTAAGATAGCTCAAGTTATCTAGAGTTAATTTCAGGTTCCTTCTATCCTCGGCCGAAAATAGCAATGGGCATTGCTCAGATGAAATATTTGCACTTTTTATAAAAAGAATATCAGCAACAAACTTCTGAAGGGCGGAGGCAGCTTCAGCATATAAAAAGTTAAATGTGCATTGATACATAACAATATTGAATAATATATCCTCTGCTCGCTTTAATTCATCGATTGTGCCCTCACCAAGGCTATATATCCCAGAACATAATTCTCTTATTAATTGCGAACTTTTCGGGTTATCAAGCAACTGGACACGTAAAACAGTTTCAAATAAAGTTTTTAATTTCAGTTTATCTCGAGGATGGCTGACCATATCAATTGGGCGCTGCTCCGCAGTATTTAGTTTGTGCATTGTAACCCGATAACCATTGCACAATGCAAGCTCTAGTACTTCATTAGCTCGCGGATTCCTTTCATTAATTAACATAGCGACTTTATGTAAATAAGTGTCACCATTATTAGAGCAAACCTGTCGCTGCTCCTCAGGAACAGCAACGAGCCCCGTTAAAATGGCTTCTATATCTCTTCTTTCAAAAGCTTGGAATAAGCTAAAGTGTGGCCATAGGTGCTCTAAAAGCTCTTGCTTAACAGAAACATCACTTCCATTTCCATTTTGCTCCAGGAAGGCTATTGTATTAGCAAAGTCACAACTCAACCTACAACCGTGCTGCAGCAGTAAACAAGTAATCTCGGGGAAAAGGCCAT
>JAJFJO010000028.1 GCA_021774015.1 Gammaproteobacteria bacterium | reverse complement strand
TTTTTCTGGCTTTGAGGATTCTCAGGTGTAAGTTTTTAGGTGAGGTTTTGTGGCTGACCAAATTTCTATGTTATTTGGATTTAAATTTCTATGTTATTTGGGTGATGCTGGGTCTGAACCAGCGATTTCGACTGCCTGAAGGTAGCGTTTCTCCGCCAAACCAGCCACCTTGCAGTTTAAAATGTGAGCAGATTTCTGCTCTAGTAGCTGACATTTATGGAGTATGGTCCATAAATTCGCTTTTGTTTGCGGTTCGTGCGCAGCGTTTTTCCAGCCACCACAATATTTTTTAGCACCATCAGATATGGTTTGGCTTACTTTTTGAACCCATACTCTGTAACCACATAATGCGGAATACTGTGAGCTTTGCCATCAATGCTTGCAATAATATGACCACATTGCTTCATTGGCCAACGAGGCTTGCCTGTTGATTTATCAAATAACTTTAACTTATAGGAGCCTTCTTGCCATTTAAATCCATTTTGGCCCTTGGCACCTGCAAAACCATACGTCCCTGATCTAATGTCCCCTATAATTTCTTGAACGCCAGTATCTTGTTCTGCCTCGTTAGGGAATTCAATATAAATCTTACTACCGGTTTTACCTTCCCCTTGGATAACACAGCCATTGGCACCTGTTGGAAGAGTGATACCTACCTCGGGTCTTTTCGCACTTGCGTCAGTATGATGTGAGTTGTAGGGTCTCTGATTATGGCCACGACCTCTTTTTTGTTTTTGTAAGGCTGTTCTAGTTGGTGCAATTCCTTGCTCGTGCTCATAACCGGGAATAGCATATGCAGGTGCAAATATAGTCGAAGTAAGAGGCGATTTGGTGTCGGCAGCTGCAGAAGCGGATGCATCATTTTTTGGGGTGGGGTTGTCTCTATGCAATACAACAGCGATAAGTTTTTGACGCTCATCAAACTCGTTAGCTCGTTGCTGAATACCAAATGCTAATTTACGATCCCCTCTTTGTTTGCTCAAAATTGTCATATAATCTCCAATAAGCCTAAATAGGGTAAAAATATCTGGCGCCAAATATGGAGAGCTATAAACAATTATTAATCCCGTGGTAACTAGAAATATTAGCTTATAATTATTTAGTTGCAATAGTGATGTTTGTCCAGCTAATAAATCTTTATTTTGAACGTGTGTTCTTTCTTCGTCACGTTTATATAGTGAAGTGAGTACGTTGCGGCGGTGCGTTTTATATGCTTCTATGAGATTTGTTTGTCTACTTAGTATTGAATGCTGCATGTTAGTTTTTGATCTGTCTCTGTCGTTGGCAATCATTCTGTTAACTTCTTTATCACCAGTAAAGTCATATTCTTCGGCAGTATTATAAAATTTTTCTTGAGCACTTTCTTTAATTAGCCTAAAGACGATTGTGAGAGTGTAGATGAGGAAAAATGTTATTGAAGGTATTGTTAATGCGGAATAAGGACGTTTATAGTAAAGATATAGAAGAGCATTAATAAAAGCTGTTATTACTTTAGGGTAAAGGCTTACCGTATAAGTATCATCAAAATATTGCTTTAAAGCTGGGTGTATATTTGAGGGGATTTCAGTGAGTGGAGAGGGAAGGCTGTGAGCATCTAAATTTTCATGTAGAATTCGTGCTTTTTCTTTGGATAGGTTGAGTTCAGTAATTATTGCATGATTGTGTGTATACCTCCATGCAGAAATTACATAAGGATGATATGCGCTTTCATGAGCATGGCTGATAAGTTTATTATAATACTGAGCTTCGGCGTTAACTTTATCAAAACCATATTTCATGCTTAGGGTTAAAACATTTCTTAGGTGTCCTTGAAATTTTTCTGAAAGCTTGGGGTTTTCTTTTTTGTATGTTTTCATATTCGCTAAGATTTCATTTAATAGTGCCATGACTTTGTCAGCACGACTTTGAATAATTGCATCATGTAAGCTATCGTTACTTGAAAGGTTCATTAAGAAATGTGTAGTTGCAATAAAATCTGCTACGAAGCGCCCTAGGTGGAAGTTTTCTTTTTCATTTTCAATAAGAAAACCATTGCGTGGGTAGACAGCATGACACCTCTCCAGTTCACTTTCACTCAATTTGCGTAAGTTTTCTAAAGTTGCAGTATCAATTTTCAACATTGAGTCGTAGTCGAATAAACTTTTAAGCAAACTATTTTCTGATGCTGTTAGGTCAGTTTGGTGTCGTGGTTTGGTGACAGCGTGGGGTTTGTTATGCGGCATTGGTATCTACCTCTGGGGTTGAAATTTTTCATATGCTCCAATTTTATACCTAATCGGAATCATGAATCATTATAAGGCAGTTTAACAGCAAATTTTTAAGGAAATCTTAAAATATAACACTTGATTTGTAGGGTAATTGGTTGATATACATTAAAGTTTCCAAAGAGTGCTAATTGGCCAGTTGGTGGGCTTATGTTGCTTTCTTAAGCTAACTGTTTGGTTGAGCAGTTGTGTTTCAACTGGAATTTTGAGCAATTTTTGTGAGGCGAGAGTTGACACGGATAGGCGATAACGTAGGATACATCAGATCAAATAAAAAAGAGATGAATCATGACAAATCAAAAAGTTGTTCGCACACGTTTCGCCCCCAGCCCAACGGGGTATTTGCATATCGGTGGTGCACGCACCGCACTGTTTAGCTGGTTATATGCTCGGAAGAACCAAGGACAGTTTATCCTGCGGGTTGAAGATACGGATCGAGAGCGTTCAACAAAAGAATCTGTTCAAGCGATATTGGACGGCATGGAATGGTTAGGTTTGGATTATGATGAAGGTCCTTATTTCCAAACGCAGCATTTTGATCGTTATAAGGAAGTGATTCAGCAGTTTTTAAATGAAGGTAAGGCATATCGTTGTTATTGTTCAAAAGAGCGTATTGAGCAATTGCGCGATGTTCAAATGGCGAAAAAAGAAAAGCCGCGTTATGACGGTCATTGTCGTGATCTCAATCGTGATGATAAAAACGAGGCTTATGTGATTCGCTTTAAAAACCCACAAGAGGGTTTGGTAAAGTTCCATGACTTAATTCGTGGTGATATTGAAGTGAGTAATAGCGAGCTGGACGATGTGATTATTGCCCGCACGGATGGCACGCCGACCTATAATTTTACGGTGGTGGTTGATGACTCGGATATGCATATTACTCAAATTATTCGCGGTGATGACCATATCAATAACACGCCGCGACAAATTAATATTTTAAAGGCATTGGGTGCAACATTGCCTGAGTATGCGCATGTGCCTATGATTTTAGGTTCAGATGGAAAGCGCTTGTCTAAACGTCATGGTGCGGTGAGTGTGTTGCAGTATCGTGAAGATGGTTTTTTGGCAGAAGCATTGTTAAATTATTTGGTGCGGCTGGGTTGGTCCAATGGCGATCAAGAAATATTTTCTGTTGATGATATGATTGAATTATTTAATTTAGAGAGTGTTAATCGTGCTCCAGCTGCTTTTGATCCTGAAAAACTATTGTGGCTTAATCAGCATTATTTAAAAACATTAGATCCAGCTTCGGTAGCGCATGCGTTCACAGAGCAGCTGGACAAATTATCAATACCCTATGCTAATGGTCCTGCAGTGGAAGATGTGATTAGCATACAAGCTGAGCGAACCAAAACTTTGGTGGAAATGGCAGAGCGTAGTGAATATTTTTATAGTGATGTGAAAGAATATGATGAAAAAGCAGCACGTAAAAATTTAAAACCTGAAATTGCTGAGGCGTTAAATGCAGTGCGCGATAAAATGGCTGCGCTGCCTGCATGGGATAAAGAAGAGTTGCATCAGATTGTGATTAATACGGCAGAAGAGCACACATTGAAATTGGGCAAGCTTGCACAGCCAATACGTGTCGCGCTGACGGGTGGTACGGTATCTCCGCCAATTGACGTCACGTTATTGTTGCTTGGTCGCGATAATGTATTAAAACGTTTGGATCAGGCTTTGGATTATTTAAAGCATCGAGTTTCATAGAGAGTTTACCAAGGGTTTGGTTGCCCAATATTAATACAACTTGTTTTTAACGGTCGTATGGTGATTCCAGTTGGTTGCCAGTTTAGCGGCCAAGAGCTTATTATGGCCACTTGTGAGGCTTAAGATAAGTTTGAGATTCAGTACTTTGATCCCGTTATGTTCGTTCGCATGCTGCATGGCAAATCTGAGGAATAATTGAGCGGTGATTGCTTGACAGTGGTCGGCTTCCCCCCTAGAATGCGTCTTCCAATCTGCAGCCAGCCCGTTGGTATAGGCTTAGGGGCTATAGCTCAGCTGGGAGAGCGCTTGCATGGCATGCAAGAGGTCAGCGGTTCGATCCCGCTTAGCTCCACCACTTGGCGCAGCTTTTTGGTAGATTGAAAACTTAGTCCCCATCGTCTAGAGGCCTAGGACACCGCCCTTTCACGGCGACAACACGGGTTCGAATCCCGTTGGGGACGCCATTTACAGAAGCGCCCATTGAGCAGATCCTGCTAACTACAATACTTAAGCAGTGCACCTGTAATCACGCATCAAATATAGTATCGATCGTAATGGGCGATTAAAAACCGCTAATTACCTAAAGGCACGTTGTTTACCAAACTCAAAAAAGAATGCCGATTTTTTGGGTAAGTGCTTTTGGTAAAATACAGTAAAAATCCTGCCTTTAGTAAAGCAACGTTTTTTAAGCGCAGCCTAGTCTGGGTAACTCGCTGGCGCTCGTTACCCGGACTAGGCTTGCGTTCTGTGTGCAGTGCGTGCTGGCAACAACACTGCGGAGGTGTGTGGCTGCGTATTGGCACAAAATTAACATCAGCGCCATGTAGATCATACCATGGGCGGATCTGGGTCAAGTGCGTACCCATATCAATACAG
>JAJFJO010000270.1 GCA_021774015.1 Gammaproteobacteria bacterium | reverse complement strand
CTCGATTAAAACCAGCAACGTAACCCTGCTGACCAAAGCATTGCGCCCACTACCTGATAAGTTTCATGGCCTGCAAGATCAGGAGCAGCGTTTTCGTCAGCGTTATTTAGATTTAATTACCAACGAACGTTCACGCGAGGTTTTTCGAGTGCGTTCTAAATTAGTTGCACAGATGCGCAGTTTTTTTAATCAGCATGGTTATGTTGAAGTGGAAACACCGATGATGCATGCGCAGCCTGGTGGAGCAGCTGCAAAACCGTTTACGACGCACCACAATGCCTTGGATATGGATTTGTTTTTACGCGTTGCGCCTGAGCTGTATTTAAAGCGCTTAGTCGTTGGTGGTATTGAAAAGGTTTTTGAAATTAATCGAAATTTTCGTAATGAAGGTCTTTCAACCAAACACAACCCTGAATTTACGATGGTGGAGTTTTATCAAGCGTATGCAACCTATGAAGATATGATGAACCTTAGTGAAGACATGCTGAAATATTTGGCTGAAACGGTACTGGGTAAAATGGTGCTAAACTATCAAGGTGAAGACATTGATTTTAGCACACCCTTTAATCGATTAACGATGAAAGAATCCATTTTGCATTTTAATCCGGAAGTCACAGAGCAGCAGCTTGATGACTTTGAGCAAGCTAAGCAGCTCGCAAAGCAGCATGGTATAGCCGTGCATGAGACATATGGTTTGGGCAAAATTCATATGGAACTGTTTGAAGAATTGGTTGAAGAGAAATTAATTCAACCGACGTTTATCACTGAATTTCCAACGGAAGTGTCACCATTAGCACGTAAGAATGATAATAATGATTTCTTAACGGATCGCTTTGAGCTGTATATTGTTGGCCGTGAATTAGCTAATGGATTTTCTGAGTTGAATGACCCTGAAGATCAAGCAGAACGTTTTCGTGCGCAATTAAAAGCAGCTGCAGCGGGCGATGAAGAAGCTATGAGTTTTGATGAAGACTATATCATGGCGTTAGAGCATGGCTTGCCGCCAACGGCAGGTGAGGGCATCGGTATCGATCGCTTGGCGATGTTGTTTACCGACAGCCCGTCAATTCGTGATGTGATTTTATTTCCCTTGTTGCGCTCTAAGACTGTTTCTTAAAACTATATTTTAGAGCTCTAACTCTAAAGGTAAGGAAATCTCGTCGTGAAAAGTGTTCTGGAAAAACGTTTGTTAGCAGAAGCAAAATAGTGTGAGTTCTTGAGATAATTCTTATCTGTCTGGTTTAGTTATATTACTTTGGTTTCTGAATATCCGCTACGATAAAAAAATACTCAGTGTGAGTATGAAAACTTGGGTTTTCACTAATAGATTGGGGTGATGTTTCCTGTTTTTGAGAGTACTATTGCTGAAGTAAATTAGTAATCAATATTGTCAACTTGAGGATATGGAAATGCCTACTGTGCCAGATTTTGATAGAGATTTTGATAAAATAGTCTGGCTAAGACGTCACTTTAAAAGTGAAAGCCACTATAGCAGTGTTCTTTCGAATTGGAATGTCGTAATTCGCAGAACAGATAAGGCAGTAGCATATGCTGGTTATTTCAGCGCGCTTATATTGACGACACTTTCGACTCTTCAATCATTGCTGACAACTTCAGATGATGCAAGTAGTCGAACTGCCATTGATATTTTAAGCTACATCCAGTGTGCTGTGGGTATTTTTATGGGATTGATAGGCGTTATTTGTAAAATTATTAAAGAAAACAATCTCACTGCTCGAAAAAGAGCGCTTACAGTTTTCACCCCGGATTTTTTTACAAGGAGTATTTCAGTATCCCCTTCTTCTTCGTTTTATTTTGATGAAGAACAAGCAAGTGAAATTGCGGGGGCTTTGGCAGAGTATTTAGCTTCTGATATAGATGACGGAACAGTTGATTTGGTTTCATCGTTAAATACTGCTGTGGAAGAAAAATCTGGTGAGATTGATGGTTGCGCTGAGGCTGTTAGAAAATCTTTATCTCGTCTAAAGAAGAAGCACTTCACGCTAGATTTCAAAAAACAAGAAGCTAGAATAGCAGTTTTAAATCAATATAAAACTACTATTTTTGATGTAATCGTTCAAGATGTGGCTGATGCTGCTGTTGGTGCATCGGATGCTAAGGATGCAGCAAGTAAGGCTGAAAGTGCTGCTCGGCAAGCTCTATTGAAGTTTGATAGGGGGAAAGATGAGTTTAAATATGCCGTCGCTAAAAAATTCATTAAGATTTTAAATGCTTTGGCTGCAAAAGAAGTTGCGCGAAGTACTACAGCAACAAGTGATGATGTTTTGGGTTCTTTTTCTGCGAAAACAGGAACAGATCCTGGGGCTGCGGCTGATAAATATAAAACTTTATCTGATGTCTTGGATGAAACTGCGAATCAATTTAGGGGTTCTGGTTTTGGATTAATACAATTAGCAGAATACTTGGCTGAGGTTGCTTCTAATGTTAATTATCAGTTTAGAATAACCATTTCTGCTGTTTTGGCGCCTATGGAACTTATCACTAATGCTGTAGATGCAGCAGGTGAATCTTGTGGGGCAGGAAGAATGGATGACAAAGCTGATTTTCCTGATGTGTGTGATAGAATACGCCAAATGCAAGCCAAGTCTTTTATTGCTGGTGTATTACGTGAAAAAACTAGTCCAGAAACGCACTCATTGTCTAGTCTTATTTGGGCGGATAAAGATGCTAAAATACCAGGTGAAATTTTTAAAGCGGCAGGTTGTCCTAAACCTGAGGAAAAGGTTTTGCTTGATGATGATTGTCTTCGTTGCTGCGGTGGATTTACTGTCCATCCTTGTGTATAAGAGTTTTTAAGGCCTTTATGGCTGTCTTGTTTATAGGATAAATTCTTCAATGAAATCAAATATAATTAAGCAATAATTATCATAACAACCCTGAATTTACAATGGTGGAATTTTATCAAGCGTATGCAACCTATGAAGATATGATGAATCTTAGTGAAGATATGCTGAAATATTTGGCTGAAACTGTACTGGGTAAAATGGTGTTAAACTACCAAGGTGAAGACATTGATTTTGGTAAACCCTTTAATCGATTACGTGTGTGATTCATAGAGATCGTTTCAACTTTAGAATCGCCATTTCCTGGCGATAATTGGGGTTTTGGATATGCTCATTTTCAAGATTGTAATCATCTTCAACTTCTGCCCATAGTGGCGTTTTATCACTCAGTTTATGAGTAATCTCACTGGGTGTTTTGTTATTTAGTGAGCCATGTGGTCTGCGCCAATAATAGGAGCTGTGTTGAAACTAGAAAACCTTGCTCAACTACATTTTCTAGGTTGAATTATTTAATTTATTGGAAGCGCTATCTGAAGTCAAGAACCTCGCTCGTGTGTAGCTAACTTACTTGTTTAATATCGATAATTGTATTGTTTTTAATGTGCAAGTGCTCATTTGCACCACGGTCTTGTAATACACATAATAGATCAGTATGGCCATCATCGATTGCTACACTGGTGACAACACCCAGTGTTTGATCTTTTTCATCAGTAATGTCGTCACCGACAGCAGCGGTGTTTTTAACACGTGCACGATATAAGTGTCGTTTGAGTTTGCCGAGGTATTCAGTTCGCGCAACCACTTCTTGCCCAACGTAACAGCCTTTTTTAAAACTGACACCACCCAATAATTGCAGGTTAATCATTTGAGGTGTGAATAAACCACTGGTTTTTGTTTCTAGTAAAACAACACCGGCTTCAATATTATCACTTTGCCATTGTTCCTCTGTACAGTTAATAGTGGTCGAGTTATGGTGTTCTTGATGTTCAATAATATCTTTTTTTCTAAGCACAGCCAGATAGCGTTTCAGTTCGCCTGGAATATTGATAAAGGTAGTTTGCGCGCCATTAAAAACAGAGTGCAACGTATCGGTTGCTATAGGGTTTTGGTAGTCAACGCAGCGTGCAAGCTCTTCAGCCACATTTGGCCCTGTGTAACAGTTGATGCTGTAATCAGAGGATGCGTCTTCCAGCGTCGCTTTTGAAAACGCCGCGTATTTTTGCAGGTGTTCGAGAAGGGGGGCGACCAAGCTGTGTGATAATATCAGCTGGTATTTCATGCTCTCGTTAGGCATGAGGTAGATCCAAAAGTTCGCGAGCATTCGGCCCTTGTGGTCACATACAGCACCTGGCGATGCTTGGCTGGCTGAGACTAGGTTCATGTCACAGGTGACTTGGCCTTGTAAAAAGGTGTTGGCATCTGGCCCTGAGATAGTGATACAGCCGAGGTGGTTAAGTGGCATAAAAAGCTCCTCATTTTGATTAGATAAGCGTATCATAAAAAGAGTTCGTGATAAGCACAAAGGAATGTGTAAAAACACATAAAAAAATGTTTGCTTTTTATGTATTTTGAGATATTATGCCTGTCCAATTTTAATACAGGCCAATATGAGTGGTGGAACCATGCGAGCAATTAAGACGTATCAAAGAGCGTACCGACGCCGTCGCAGCTCAAATGAAAGCTCCTTGCCTCCAAGAAGGCGGGGTTTCTCGCATTCGGCTAAAGCATGGCTAGTCTGGCTAGTTGCTGCTTCCTTTGTTCTATTTCAATTCTCTATCCAATTAACCTCAGGTGAGATGGTGGGTGGCCTGATGAAGAGCTTCTCTTTATCAGCACTAGGTGCCGGCTTTTTGGCGAGTAGCTATTACTACGTTTACGTTCTCCTACAAACACCAGCGGGCATGTTGATGGATCGCTATGGCCCACGTCTCTTGCTGAGCATAGGTGCTACTGTGATGATGTTGGGTAGTTTGATGTTTGCTAGTGCGCATGATTTAACGCTGGCTGTTTTGGGTCGTGTTTTTATGGGTGGCGGTGCTGCATTTGCTTTTGTGGGTTCGATTAATCTTATTTCTCGTTGGTTCCCAGCGCGCCGGTTTGGTGTGATGACAGCCGTGGCTGAAACTATTGGTATGATGGGCAGCCTGGCGGGTGGTTTTTTCTTGGCTGAAATGGTTAAGGACTTTGGATGGCGCGATTGTATTTATGCAGCTGCGGCGACCGCTTTGGTTCTCGCGGTGATGCTATGGACGATCGTTCGTAATACACCTAAAAATGTGACTCCTATTACCAGCCGGCCGAAAGGCAATTTGATAAAGGATTTGCGTGAGATTACCAGCCAAAAAGTAGCTTGGATTAATGGGCTGTATGTGGGTTTGATGTTTTGTGTCGTCACGGCTTTTATTGCTTTATGGGCGATTCCTTTTGTGCAGGTTGAGCACCATCTTAACTTAATGGATGCTTCTTTGCTTTGTAACATGGTGTTTGTTGGAATTGCTGTTACTGGACCGCTGATGGGATGGTTAGATAGCCATTATAACTGTCGGCAAGTGCTGCTGGTTGGGACGGCCGTTGCCGCAACGATCCTTTTAAGCATGATGATTTATATGCCCTCATTGCCGATTAAGTTCGTAGGCGTGTTGATGTTTTTATTGGGTGCTGTATTGAGTAGTTATGTTATTAACTATGTGGTGGCTAATGAGATTTCTGCTCCCCATACGCGTGGCACTTGCATTGGTTTTGTTAATACACTTGCTGTAGGTACAGCCCCTTTGCTGCAGCCCTTAATTGGTTTGCTTTTATTTATGATGAATCATCACGCACATAGTGGCGCAGCGCCTGTTTACACACTGCATCAATATCAATGGGCGTTAACGATTGTGCCTCTTATGACGCTAATTGCCGCGGTGCTTGCTTTGTATATTCCGGCGGCGAGGCAGGGTGTGGTTACTGAACATAAAACCTCGGCACGATCTTGATTCTGAACCGCGCACGCGAGTAAGCGATTTAGGAAATTGTGCTTACTAGATGTGGGTTTTTTACTGAATGGGTCATCTCAGTGCTTATACATTTCCGCGGTGCTGATATCAGCACATGCTACACACAGTGCGTGCTTAAAAGCAGAGGAGCGGCGTTTAGAGCCGCTCCCAATTTCAAACTACGCAGCTCCGGCTGTTAAGCCCATCCCGGCTTGATAGAATGCCTGCCTCTGATCATTTGCACTATCTGCATGTCTAGCCGAATTAGGTCTACTACTAAATAATGTGTAAAGCCCGGTAGATAGTTTTGAGTGGCTTATTTTTGCTATCGCTGCAAGCCCTGCTGTTACCAATGTGGCAAGCCCCATCAGCACGTTGCCAGCAATGCGTTTGATTTTAGAATCACGGTGTGTTTCAAGTGATGGTAGTTTTGAATTAAATGCCGTTCCACACTTTGTATTCATTTCTTTAAGCCGGGCTCTCCCGATATGTTTCTTTTTGTCTGTTTCATAGGCGTCATGCAGCATACCTAATAAAGCATGACGGGAGTATGTGATTTGGGTGTCAGCTAACTCCAGTGCATCTGTTTTTTTCTGACTGTCAGGCATTGTTAACGCATACTCTCTAAGTTCTTGAGCTTTGATTTGAAACTTGCAGTATTCAACAGCAAAACTTTCTAAACTCTGTAGCTCTGAATCTGCTTGAATAACGCCTATTGGGTCTGTATCAAGCAGGTATAAGAGATCATGGAGCTGCTCCGCAGCCTCTCGTTTGAATTGTAAGGTGTTTGCATCTTGGTTCTTAAGAAGAAGCGCTTTTCCTTCTTCTTCTTTAAGTCGATTAACCATGAATTTGAGATTTTCAATAAGCGGCTCTAGATTGTCACTTGGGAGTTGTTTTGCCAGATTGAGACAAAGCATTTTCTTGAAAACCGTTAAATGTTGGTCGCCGATTATAGCTTCGTTTTTGGATTCTATGTCCTCTAACTGATCTTCACCGAAATTAAATATTACTTCTGTATTGTTACCTAAAGAGCCTTCTTCATTTTCAATCTTGCTTGTATCTTGTGTATAAGCCTCTTTAATTTGAGCTAATAGCTCTTCGAGAAGTGTTCCTTGTTTGCTAGAGTCAGAGGGGGTATCTTTCCATTCATTTATTGCGTCTTTAATAGACATAGTAGCATCCTCCATGATGGGTCTTTCAAGGATTAACTTGAGTTAATTGTAATTTCCAGGGAGGAGAATAATTAGCGCATGGCTTGCAAGAATTTAATAGTCGCAAAACATCGTGGCGCAGTTGGATAAGCTAGTCGGTCGCAATGACAGCTTGAGTGCGTCGTTTGTATTGTCGGCTTTACTTATATCTGGTGGTCGAGGCCAGGCAAAGTAAATAAATTCAACAAGTTCAGGCGGGTGGTCTTCCCATCCTTGGGTTGTTGGCACGCATCCCTGCGCGCTTTTTTTAGAACATTCGAATGTCTACAAACTAGTTTACGCCGCTCCATTTTGGGAGTCTTGATGTAGATCATAAACCGGTTCGACTCATCATCCTAGAAAACGTAGTTGCGCGCGTTTACCAACGCAACATCTTGATTCATCTAGCTATCTCAAAAATATGCTCATCATCAATAAGAAGCCACGTAATTTTTCACGCTATCTAAACTTGTTATATGATAATCGGACCACATGGGATAAACACGCTCAACTGCGTTTTCTAGGATGGTGAGTCGACAGTCGTTTTCAAAGAAGTGACGTGACTCCAAAAATCCCTTATCATTTATCTTTTGGTTAACCACGATTAGGATGCAATCAATGACTCAGAATATTTTTGAAGATGCGCTGTCACATTTAGATCACGCAGCAGAACATGCAGGGCTTGAAGCAGAAACGCTGGCGCGCCTGCGCTCCACACAAAATGTGCTTGAAGTATCGGTGCCGGTGCGGATGGATGATGGGCGCTTAGAGATATTTACAGGGTATCGTGTGCGTCATAATGACAGCCGTGGACCAACAAAAGGCGGCATCCGTTTTCATCCGAATGTAAGTTTAAGTGAAGTGAAGGCATTGGCTTTTTGGATGACCATTAAGTGTGCAGTTATGGGTATCCCATTTGGTGGTGGCAAAGGCGGGGTGATCGTTGACCCCAAGCAATTATCGCGTTTAGAGGTTGAACGTTTAAGTCGCGGCTTTATCGAGCAGATTGTTGATTTTATCGGTCCTCAAACAGATATTCCAGCTCCTGACGTGTACACCAATGCCATGATTATGGGTTGGATGATGGATGAATACTCTAAAATCAAACGTAGCCATACGCCAGGAGTGATTACAGGCAAGCCTGTTGGTTTGGGTGGCAGTCTCGGCCGTGACGATGCAACAGGTCGTGGTGCTTATTACTGCATTAAAGAGCTTGAGAAGAAGCGTGGCTGGAAACCATCGGATATTCGTATTGCGGTGCAAGGTTTTGGTAATGCAGGTCAGCATGTTGCACAACTGCTACATAACGACGGTTATAAAATTGTTGCAGTGAGCGACTCTCAAGGTGGTATTTATTCAGCTGATGGTTTTGATATTCCAAGCTTGATCCATGTGAAAAATGAATCACGAAAAGTTCAGCCGGTTTATTGTGAAGGCACCGTGTGTCAGGTGGTTGATGCGAAACATATCTCCAATGAAGAGCTACTTGAGCTGGATGTTGATGTTTTGATTCCTGCAGCATTAGAAAATGTCATACGCGTGGATAATGTTGATAACATCAAGGCGCCTGTGATTGTTGAAGTCGCCAATGGCCCAACAACGAGCAAAGCAGATGCCATTTTAGCTGAACGCAATATCTTGGTGATGCCTGATATTTTAGCGAATGCGGGTGGTGTGACAGTGAGCTATTTTGAGTGGGTGCAAAATAAAAATGGTTTCTACTGGGAGATTGATGAAGTCACAGAACGTTTGCAAACTAAAATGGCTCGTGAGTTCAATAATGTATACGACATTATGGAAGAAAAGAAAATCAGCATGCGTATGGCTGCATATGTGCATGCACTTGCTCGCTTAAGCGATTCTATGGGGGCGCAAGGTACGCACAGTTATTTTGCCGCGACGAAAGAGACGTAACTTTTTTGTTGTGACCCTAGGATTTGCTTTTCTGTATTTGTACCTCGTGAGAAGTGAATTTTCGCTCTTTAATAAGGGGAGAATCGCAGTTTTCCCCTTTTTAAACGTCACCGAGTCAGGAGTAATTCCCTTAGTGGGATTTGTTCCTATTTGAGTAAGTGTATTTGAGCGGATTGAATTAGCTTACAAAATATTTTTTTATCCCATCCTGCCATGGAAACACTGTAATATTTCCCATTTTTTTTGGATGAGGGTCTCGGCTTAGACAAATGGCCTCACAATCACCGAGGTCATTTTTAATAGACTCTAGGGTGGATAAATGACTTTCTTTTACATGGTCAGTGCTTTTAATCTCAACCAATAAAATGCCTTTCCCTGGCCTTTCAACGACGAGATCAATTTCAGCGCTATCTTTTGTTGAAAGATAAGAGAAGCGATAGTTTCTATGATAATAGTTAGCTAGTCGTTTGCACTCAGAAATAATAAAGTGTTCAAATGCATTGCCGAAACCGTGAGTTCTTTCAGTGAGTGGTACCTCAGTTAACCCCATTAAAGCACGCACAACACCAGTATCAAAGAAATAAAATTTTGGTTTTTTGTTGAGGCGTTTGCGAAAGGAGTGTTGAAATGCCGGTAGGGTGTACCCTAATAATGTATCTTCAAGTATAGAAAAATATTCTTTTACAGTATGATCGCTAACCCCAACATCTCGGGAAATATTTGAGAAATTGATTATTTTTCCATTTGCTTGTGCGGCCACCTCAAGGAAGTATCTAAAGGGCGCTAGATCACGAATTAATTTTTCTGCCCAAATTTCTTCTTTCAAATAAACGTTGGTGTAAGTTTCTAAAAAAAATTGCTTATTAACGTTATCAGTAAATTCAAAAATTTTTGGTAATGTTCCATACTGTAATGTTTGTAGTAAGTCAAACTTATCCTGTATTTCTAGAAATGAGAATGGATACAAGTGATAGGTGAATGCTCTTCCAGCAAGTAAATTTGCACCGCCATTCTTTAGTTTTCTGGCGCTTGATCTTGTTAAGATGAATTTCTTATCCGTATTCTCGATAAGGTCATGCACGATATCAAGTAGCTTTGGAAGTTTCTGGACTTCATCAATAACAATATGTGTTTGTTCTTTTGGCATAGCATTTACGATGGATGAAAGCTCGTCTGGATCTCGAGCAAAGCGATTTTCAGTTGATGCTTTCAGTAAGTTAATCATTAAGCAGTCTTTTAGCCAGGGTAGTGCCTTCAAAAGAGTCGTTTTTCCTGTGCCTCGTGCACCAAACAGAAAAAAACTTTGGTCTTTAGGGAGATTGATGAGTCTAGATATCATATAAACACGCCATTATCGAAGTTTAACCTCGAGAATGCACGCCATTTTCGAGGTTTTACTTCGATAATGTACGCCATTTTCGAGGAGACATCAATGCATTTTTTAATGGTTCCTATCGGAGGTCGTGAGTGGGGGGATTTTTTTTAATTGCGTGGCATCATAGTGAAAGCGGAGCCAGACAGCTAACATCCCTACGACAACAGAACACAAAAACCCATAACGCATACCCACTGGCCCCCAATTCAACGGAAATGCCAATGTATAACTCAACGGCAAACCGATCAGCCATAACGAGCCAATACTAATAAGCATAGGAAACTTGGAATCAAACATGCCTCGGCACCCGCCTGTTAATACATTACGCACACTATCAAACCATTGTGTGATGAGTGTGATAATTAAAAACATTAAGGTTAAATGCATGAGTGCTTCTGTTGAGCCGTGTTGAGAGTGAATATAAAACCCCGCAAGTGTTTCTCTAAAAAATATAAAAAAACCTGCAATAATAGTGTAAGCAATGAGAGTAATAACACAACCAGTATAACCAATTTGCATGATTTCGCCGGTATCCTTCCTTCCTATTGCTTGGCCAATTAAAATTGACACGGCTTCGGCCGTTGTAAAAGGAATCATAATCACAATGACAGTGATTTGTGATGAGACTTGTTGTGCGATTAATGCATTTGTGCCGAAAATACCAAGCAATATGGTTGTAACAGAAAAAACAGCCAGCTCAGCACCATATTGCACACCCATAGGCAAACCTAATTTAATGATACCGAGTATATGGCGTGCAGGTCGAGTTAAGGCTTTGCTGCGTTTAAGCAGTTGATAGGGTTTAAAGTGGTCACTGACTGTGACATAAGTAAACATAAGCAACACTGAAATAGAGTTGCCGATTACATAAGCCGTACCAAACCCCCAAATCCCTAGTTTTGGCATGCCTAGCCTGCCAAAAATCAACCCATAGAGCAGAGTTACTACAATCGGTGCGTTAATCATGCTGATATAGGTGATGATGCGGGGCTTTGAAACACCGCAGACGTATTGACTAAACACCACATAAATAATAGTAGGCAAAAAATACAATGCGTAATTGCGTAGTAATGCTTGTATGTAAGGAATGAGCTCTGGTTTTTGTCCAAGCAGTTTAAATACTGGTGCGATATTCCATAATAATAAAATACAAGGTATGGAAATGAGCACAGATAATAGTAGTGCGTGTCTGACAATTTGACCGATTAACGCTTCTTCACCAGCACCATAAGCTTTGCCAATGATGATTGCGGTCGCGTAGAGGGTGCCGTAAGTAGACACGATCACAGCATAGAAAAAGCTGGAGGCGAGCGCACTAGCGGCTAGTTCGTATCGGCCCAGGCGCGCAATCATTAGGATGCCTGAAATGCTGATGGTAATGCCTAGTATTCGTGAAAGCAGCATAGGTGCAGCAAGCTTTCCAATGTTTTTGCTGTGTTGCAGATAGGTGCTCATAGTGCTTCTCTTAATTAGTTGAGCAGTATGGCAGACTCGATACAAAGTTGAAAGCTAGGGTTTTCAATAAGAACTGAAAGAATGAGAGAAAAACACCTCCTGCTGAGAGCAGGAGGTGATAATGTAAACTACACTTTTTCTTTAATGCGTGCTTTACGGCCGCTGAGTTTGCGTAGGTAATAGAGTTTTGCACGACGCACATCACCACGTCGTTTTACAGTGATGCTGTCAATCATCGGGCTATAAGTTTGGAATACACGCTCCACACCTTCGCCGTGAGAGATTTTACGGACAGTGAATGCTGAATTGATACCGCGATTACGAATCGCGATAACAGCGCCTTCGAAAGCCTGTAGGCGTTCGCGGGTACCTTCTTTCACTTTAACTTGTACGACAACTGTATCGCCAGGAGCAAAGCTTGGGATCTCTTTACTTTGCATTTGTTCAGCATCTAGTGCTGCTATTACGTTACTCATGGTTGTTTCCTCAACACTCATTCATGTATTCATCAAGCAAAATTTGCTCTTCTGGGGTAAGAACCCGTCTTTTTATCAGATCTGGGCGCCTTTGCCAAGTCCTTCCTAGCGATTGTTTCAATCTCCAGCGTTCAATGGCTTTATGATTGCCACTTTGTAGCATTTTTGGCACCAATTTGCCATTAATTTCTTCAGGTCGGGTATAATGTGGGCAGTCTAGGAGCCCTTCACTAAAAGAGTCCTGCTTTGCAGACTGGTCGCTGCCAAGAACGCCTGGGAGTAATCTCGTGATCGCGTCGATCATCAGCATGGCAGGCAACTCGCCACCACTGACTACATAGTCACCAACAGACCACTGTTCATCAATATCATCCTCAATAAGGCGCTCGTCGATGCCCTCATAGCGCCCAGCAACTAATATGAGGGAGGTTTCTTTCGACATGTGTTTTGCCGCTTCTTGATCAAAGACCTTGCCGGCAGGAGAAAGCTGTATGACTTTGGCACGTGTGGCAGCAGCTTTTGCTTGTTGTATGGCAGCATGTAGCGGCTCGTATTTCATGACCATGCCAGGGCCACCACCATAAGGCCTATCGTCCACGGTGTGATGCACATCGTGTGTAAAGTCGCGAGGGTTGTGGTAGGTGAGTTCCATGAGTTGCTTGCTTTGAGCGCGGCCTATGACGCCATGGTCTAAGGCGGTGAACATATCGGGGAACAGGGTGATGATATGAACTTTCATTAGAATTCTGGGTCCCAGTCGACGATCATCTCTTTTTTATCAAGATTAATGTCTATGACAAAGTCTTTGGTATAAGGCACGAGGTGGCGTTTTTCACCCAGCACAACAAACACATCATTTGAGCCGGTTTCTAGCATCGTATCTACCTTGCCGAGTGTGTAGCCTTCTTTAGTGACCACCGTTAGCCCGATTAGGTCATGCCAATAGTATTCATCTTCTTCTAGGTTGGGCATGTCAGCACGATCAACCGCTATCTCATCGTTTGTGTAGGTGCGGGCAACTTCTCTGTCGTCAATGCCGGCGAACTTAACGATGATGCCAGCGCCTTGCAGGCGACTTTCTTCAATATTGATAGACTGCCATTTGCCTTGATGTTGAATAGACCATACAGGATGGTCGAGGATATTAGTTGAGGGTCGGGTGAAGGAGATAACTTTAAGCCAGCCTCGCACGCCGTGT
>JAJFJO010000269.1 GCA_021774015.1 Gammaproteobacteria bacterium | reverse complement strand
TTCTTGCCGTAACGGGTAATTGTTGCGTTAAACGCCGTACATTAATCACGATATTTCTTGCAAGATCATGCTCTTCTATTGAGCCACGCAAAAATGTTGCTAATGCACTCCTAAAATTACCACGGCGGGTATTGTTTCTAAAAGGATATTCGAAAGTTAGTGCTGCGCCATAATTAGCACCCGATACATTCTCTCCTGCGGCTGAAAAAAAGTGCGGCCCTTCATGCAAACCAGAATATCCTGCATTCATACTCAAATCTAACTGGGGCTTTTTCTCATTGTATGCTGCTTCCATCAATGCTTTGTCACTTTGATTACGCAATGACTGGGCCTCTAAGTCATGTCGATTTAATAACGCATGATGCTCATAGTCTTGTACATGAGTCATGTGCGGCAAGTCACTCCTATAAACACGAGGAAAACGAGTTCGAGGCTTCGGCAAAAGCTCCTGATTGGTTGGATCAAGACCTATGGTTATTGCTAGATTTGCCCGGGTTTCATAAAAATTATTAAGTGCACTCAACGTGTTTTGCATTTTGCTCTTATAGTCAGCCCTTGCAAGGTCAATCGATGATCGAGGTACTTCATTTTTATCTGCTAAAATAATAGTATTTTTCAATAACGTTTGCGCCCGATGCTCTGCGCCTTTTTGCACGCGATAATTTTTTAACGCTGCGCGATATTCCCAGTATGCCTGACTCGTTAGCAAAACTGTTCTTTCTACTTCATTCAGTGTTGCTGCAACACTTGCATCAAATAATAATCTAGCACTTCGTGTTGGGCCAAAAGTCGCTGCTGTTGTGCCACGCAATAAAGGGATCAATAAAGCAAAATCAACGGTTCCACGATTCTGTGCCTCTTGCTGTGCTAACTGCTGAAAGGTAGTACGTTCTCGTTGAATCTGAATTGAGGGCGTTATTTCCATACCATTAATAAACTTTTTAACAAACCGTGCATTCCAGTTAGTTAAATTTCTATCATTTGCTAGCACACCAGAAGCCAGCTGATCAGCCTCATTAAGCGGGTCAGAAGTATGATTGTATGTCACTCCGGTATTAAATACGGTATCAAATTCACCATAAGCCGCCTGCCACTGGCCATTATTAAATGCCATCTGCGTGTCTTGAATTAAAATAGCTGGGTTACGCGCCAATGCAAATTTGATAATGTCCGATAGTGTTTTCAAAGGTGGTGGCTTGCCTTCAGGCAACAATGCTGCTGGGTGTAAAACCTCACCTCTATATTTAACTTTAAATATTTTGTTTGGGTGTAGGGAACGCATATTATTAGGAAGAGGAAGGCTGATATGCCTCTTTTTTTTCACTAAAGGCTGTTTTACAGATTGAGCAGCCTTATTATGTTGGTTTTTGTGATGCTTGCTATGCTGCGCAAACGAGGCCGACACACACAGCATCGATATGCTAGCAAAAACTAAAACGCTCACCCTTAAGCAACCAAACCGCATCCTGCGACCCCTATTCCATTGATTTACCAGGGTTTTACTCCCAGAGCTCTAGCGTAACAAATATTATAGGCTAAAAACAAGTATAAAATTAATTTTTTGTTCAAAATCAACTAATTAAACAATACCTCTCAAATAAACCCATCAGAACTTCTTGGTTTTATGGAAAATAATCATTTGTTTACTATAACTACCTTGTAGGTGAGATTAATTATCCGCTGCATCTTTTTGTTTATTACATCAGGAGTTGGCTATGAGTAGTCTATACAGTGATATCGAAATTAAAATTGGCAAAATTCTCGCAGAACATCCCGAGAAAAAAGATAATGCCTTTGCTCTATTTGAGGAGGCTTCTGGCTTAGACATTGAGGATGATGTTGCTGTTCACCTACACGACTCAAACGAGAGCTATAGCATTGTCATACCACCCAGCTTGACAGAAGTAAAAAGACTTCTAGATGACAGCAACAAACTTGGTAACTATTTTGGTGGCTTATATCTCGACCCCAACGAAAAAGACACGGATAAAATAACCATCCCTCAGGTTATAGCAGCAAAAGCTTGGTCAAATGAAGAAACAATGAGCACCCTTAAATCATCACCTAAAATAGTTTTAAATGAGATGGCTTCTGGTGCGCTCCCAGATGACTTCAGCATCAATTTTTATCAAGATAGCGACCATGAAGTTCATTTAAATATTCCACCTACCTCTGCTTTAGGTGGTGAGCTCGGGGCTGCTGAGTTAGGGCAAGTAACTGGTGGTAGTGGTGCGATGGCTATGGCTATGATGGACCCAGATATGATTACTGCAGCAGGAGATGCCTTATCCAAGGTTGCTGGTTCTGTTTTAGGAGAAGACGGCATTCCAGGCATAATTAGGGCTGCAAAGGAATGATTAAGTTGCTACAAGCGGCAGCTTTATTACAAAGCTGATAGTTATTGCTTGCCGCATAGGCACTTTTGCAAACTTAACACCAGGGGTGGAGGTATGAACTCGTTTTTTAGTGATATTGAACTAAAAATTGGAACTGTTTTAGTAGAACACCCTGAACGTAGTGATGCTCCAGGGGAATTCTTTAAAGAGGCTTCCGGTATTGACCTAGGCAACAAAACTAAGGTTTGCCTTCATCAGTGTGATC
>JAJFJO010000268.1 GCA_021774015.1 Gammaproteobacteria bacterium | reverse complement strand
TACCATACAACCAATATCACCATCAAGCGACACATAGTTGAGCTCCCATTGATTCGCTTGACGCTCACGCTCATCTTCTTGAGTCGTATCACGCATTTCACGCAATTCAGGTTGGCGGTATAATGCATTATCATCAATATTAATTTTTGCATCCAAACAAATAATTTCATTATTACCCGTAACCACCAGCGGATTTACCTCTAACAAACTAAAATCTTTTTCAACAAAAAGAGCATATAGACCCGTTAAGACACTAGTGAATTGGCGCATCATACTAACGTGCAAACCCAATCCGAAAAACAATTCACGACACTGAAACGGTTGCAGACCCACCAAAGGATCAACAATCATTTTCAAGATTTTTTCAGGGGACTCTTTTGCAACTTCTTCAATTTCAACACCACCTTCAGTGGATGCCATAAAAACAATACGTTGAGATTCACGATCAATAACCGCACCTAAATACAACTCTTGCGCTATATCAGAAGGCTCTTCAATCAGCACCTGATTAACAGGCTGACCATTCTCATCCGTTTGATACGTCACTAAACGGCGACCCAATAAATCTTTCACAATCGTTTTTAAGTCTTCACGATTATCAACAATCTTGACACCGCCTGCTTTTCCGCGACCACCTGCGTGAACCTGTGCTTTAACCACCCAACGGCTGCCACCCAGCTTACTTGCCACATCCACAGCATCATCAGGGCTCCATACCACTTCACCATCAGGTACTGGGACCCCGTAATCTTTTAACAAATGTTTGGCTTGATATTCATGTAAGTTCATTGTCTATTCCAAGTTGTTTAACCTATTCTAGGTTAAGTAAAAAAACACTGACAAAACAGTGCGCCAATACAATCGAACTACACCTGCAATAACATACGCGCAGGATCTTCGATTAATTCTTTAATGGTTTTCAAAAAAGTTACTGATTCACGGCCATCAATAATACGATGATCGTAAGATAAAGCAACATACATAACAGGACGAATAACGACTTCACCATTTTCTGCCACGGGGCGCTCAACAATGTTGTGCATACCCAGAATAGCAGACTGTGGCGCGTTAATAATCGGTGTCGATAACATCGAACCAAACACACCGCCGTTCGTAATCGTAAACGTACCACCTGTCATTTCTTCTATGGTTAATTTGCCTGTTTGTGCTTTAACCGCATATTCTTTAATTTGCGCTTCAATACCTGACAAACTCAAGGTATCGGCATCACGCACAACAGGGACAACCAAACCACGTGGGCTACCAACAGCAATACCCACATCATAATAATTATGATACACAATATCGTTGCCATCGATAGACGCATTCACAACTGGCAAACGTTTTAATGCTTCTACTGCTGCCCTCGTAAATATCGACATAAAACCTAAACGCACACCGTGCTCTTTTTCAAATTGATCTTTGTATTTTTTGCGCAGATCCATAATCGGTTTCATATTAATTTCATTAAATGTCGTTAATAATGCCGACTCTTCCTGCACTTGCAACAAACGTTCCGCAACACGCTGGCGCAGTCGTGACATTGGCACGCGTTTTTCTTCGCGCGCCCCCATAGCGGGTACTGCTGCAACAGGTGCTTTAACTGCTGCCGATTGTGATCCCGCACCAAGAACATCTTGTTTAGTAACTCGGCCGCCTTTACCTGAGCCACTCAGCTGTGCCGCATCAATACCTTTTTCTGCAGCTGCACGGCGCACTGAAGGACTTAATTCTTCTTGTTGCGCAGATGGTGGCGTTGCCACCACAGAACCTGCTGCTGCACTAGCTGTAACATCCATCGTACTCGCTGCAGACGCTGCAGCAGCACCTTCTTTTAAAATCGCAAGCACAGTGCCTTCATTCACAATGGTACCTTCTTCAATTAAAATCTTGTCAATCACACCACCTTGAGGTGCTGGCACTTCCAACATCACCTTATCAGTTTCTAAATCGACTAAGTTATCATCTCGATTAATAACTTCTCCAACAGCCTTGTACCACTTTGAGACGGTTGCATCTGTCACGGACTCAGGCAGTGTAGGCACTTTAATTTCTATACTCATCAGTTTTTCTCTCCTATTGGGTAACTATTCGGCCACTGGCAATCTTAATGCTTTATGTACAATTTCCTGCTGTGTTTTCTTAAAATAAGCGGGGTAACCCGACGCAGGTGCTGCCATCGGTTTACGCGATACCAATTCAACGTTAAGCCCATTAGGCACACATTTATTTAAGCGGTCGTGTGTGCAAAACCAAGCACCTTGATTTTTTGGCTCTTCCTGACACCACACCACTTCTTTAATATTTTTATAGCGTTCAAACTCAACAGCTAATTCCTCATAAGGGAATGGATATAACTGCTCTATACGAACGATGGCAATATCATCAATGCCCTCCTCACGACGTTTTTGTAATAATTCATAGTAGATCTTGCCATATGTAATCACCAAACGTGTTGCCTTTGTAGGATCAATAGTATCAATTTCAGGAATCAATAACTGTAATTGCCCTCCGGATAAATCATCTAGGTTAGATACAGCCAATTTATGACGTAGCAAACTTTTAGGTGACATCACAATTAAAGGTTTCCGGTATGGACGAATCACTTGCCTTCTCAATAGGTGAAAAATTTGTGACGGTGTCGTTGGAACGAATACTTGCATATTATCTTGGGCACACAATTGTAAATAACGCTCTAAACGAGCTGATGAATGCTCAGGGCCCATACCTTCATTACCATGCGGCAACAACATTACAAGGCCTGCAAGACGATTCCATTTTTGCCATGCTGAACTCATAAACTGATCAACAATAACTTGTCCGCCGTTAGCAAAGTCACCAAATTGAGCCTCCCAAACCACCAAGGCATGCGGATCTGCTGTAGAATAACCATATTCAAAACCCATAGGGCCAGCTTCAGACAATAGAGAATCATAAATTTGCACAGGTGGCTGACCTTCTCTCAGATGCGCCAACGGCATGTATTCTTGCCCTGTGTTTTGATCGAAAAAATAAGCATGACGATGAAAAAACGTGCCACGTCGAACATCTTCACCAGAAAACCGAACCGGATAACCTTCATCTAATAAACTGGCATACGCCATATTTTCAGCAAAGCCCCAATCAATTAATTGCTCGCCTGCTACCATTTTTTGACGCGCACTATAGATCATATTCACATTGCGTTGTAAGCTAAAACCTTCTGGCAGTGTTACTAACTTTTCACCCAGCTCCAACAATCGATCTTTAGAAATAGATGTGTCTGCTGCAGTCCGCCACTCTTGTTCCAAAAATGGCGTCCAGTTCGCCGCATAATGATCAGACAAACCTTCGCTTAATGTCTCAATTACTTGCTGCCCTTTATCCAAACGAGACCGATATTCTTCACGCATTTGATCCACTTCAGCTTGTGTCACCAGGTTTTCCGCTATCAGTTTGTCCGCATACATTTCGTAAGGCGCTTTAAGTTTATCAATAATTTTATACATTAATGGTTGCGTAGCACGCGGTTCATCAACTTCCTGATGACCATGTCGACGGTAACAAACCAAATCAATAACGATATCTTTATGAAATTTCAAACGATATTCCAGCGCCAACTGCGTCACCGCCACCACCGCTTCAGGATCATCACCATTAACATGCAATACA
>JAJFJO010000267.1 GCA_021774015.1 Gammaproteobacteria bacterium | reverse complement strand
GATTTTACGCCAGATATTCTACGGGTCTTTTGTCTTGTTGATGTCATTTTTGAAATTATTAAGGCAAGCCCTAGCAAATCAGATGTTGCGCTTGATGAGCTGCTTTATCAGTAAAGCACTTTATGCAGGACAAGAGTTACTTATAAAAAACAAGAATGCCTCGGCCTCAGTCGGGATCTGCTGTATGGGGTTTACCAGTGGTGTTTTATTTAAAAGGGAAGCTAAACTGGTTATAAAGGCTTTGTTATCCTAGGATAATATATACCTGCCTGTATTTGTCTAAATAGTTATTCTATTTTTTTATTACATCGATTACAGCATTATGCTCATGAACCGGGGTTTGTTTTTGGCATGCTGCGTAGGGAAGATTTCTTTGTTTTGAAGAATTATTGCTGCTATGTTTTCAAAGGCGTGGATTTCGTATCAAGAGAAATTTGGCGTACACCGGTGATGGAGGTATTGATGGTACATTTTTTGATAGAGCAGGTAATAAATTTTTGATCCAAGCGAAGCGCTATAGAAGTGCCATCAATCCACAGTATATCAGTGAGCTTGCTCGTGTTATTGAGTGTGAGCAAGCGACGGCATCATTTTTGGCAAAGTTACTCAATTTAGCCTCTCTACCCCCCACACTCGGTTGCAATTCTAGTATTAGAAAGTTTGAGATTTTTTATCATCAAAGGTGTAAACATCGAACTTAATAAATCCGTTTCGACGATCAGCAGATTCGCTAATGGTAATCTAGTGGATAAGCGAAGCTTGAAATTTCACTTACTGGCATGGAATATCAAACATCGGGTAAATTTATTACTAGAGATTGATAATATGATATAACATGCTATAGTATGTTATATAGAATAAGCGAGGTGGGCTATGAATATCAATATCTATTTAGAAGATAGTTTGGGAAAGAAAATTAGAGAGAATGCAGAGGCGCTGGGTAAAACGAGAAATGCAATCGTTCGAGAGGCGTTGAAGGAATGGTTGCAACACCATTCGGTTAATCAATGGCCGTCATCGATTGAAAAATTCAAAGGAATTCCTGATTTCCCTGATTTTGAATCTTACAGAGACGAGTTAATATCGCCCAAGGAAGACCCTTTTAGATGATATACTTACTCGACACTTGCTGTATTAGTGATTTTGTAAAGGGTAATAAGCATACTTTAGAAAAAATCAAAACGAGCAGCCCATCTGATCTGGCAGTGTCAAGTATTGTAGTGATGGAAATCCAATACGGACTTTTACACAACCCTGATCGAGCTAAAAAGATCAGAAAGGTTATTGATGACTTTATTAGTAGTGTAATTGTTTTACCTTATACGGACGAAGATGCGCAGCACTCAGCTATGGTGCGAGCAAAATTAAGGAAAAAGGGATCTCCAATTGGTAGTTATGATGTGCTTATTGCTGGTGCAGCTTTAAGTAGAGAATTAATTTTGGTGACTGCAAATGTAAAGGAGTTTGAGCGCGTGCCTAACCTGAAGGTTGAAAATTGGCGCTAATCATCAATTTTTCTTATGCACTATTTGATATTTCTATAACCTCTCTGTAAGCTATTCCTTTCAGCAAGGAGACTAGGATGTCGTTGCAATCAAATTCTATTCAGCTTCGCAAACGCGCCACCCTGTTGATGTTATGGGGCTTGGGTGTTGGTGCGGTGATTTCCGGTGATTTTTTCGGTTGGCAGTATGGTTTGCAGCAAGGTGGTTTTGTGGGAATGTTGCTGGCTTTATTATTAGTGCTCGCCATGTATACCTGTTTGATTTTTAGTATCGCGGAACTCTCTGCAGCGATGCCGAATGCGGGTGGTTTTTATCTTTTTGCTAAACAAGCCTTTGGACATTTTGCGGGTTATTTCTGCGGTATTTTAGTGTGTATCGAATATATTATTACAGCAGCTATTATCGTCGTTGGTATTAGTCATTATATGCATCTGTTGTTTCCTGCTATTCCCGTGTATTTATGGTGGGTCGGTTTCTATGTCATTTTTGCAGGAGTTAATATTATCGGCGTGGGGATGACGCTCGAACTGATGGTGCTGATTACCTGCATTTCTATCGCTATTCTTGTATTTTTTTATGCGTCAGTGCTTGGCACGCATGCATTTCATTGGCGCAATTTGTTGAACGTGACGCCTTCTGCTGGTTTTACGCATTGGTTACCACATGGCTTGTTAGGTGCATTGACAGCAATACCGAATGCGATTTGGTTATTCTTAGCGATAGAAGAGTTGCCGATGGCTGCTGAAGAGACGCGAAATGCAGCACGTGTTTTGCCTAAGGCGCTATTAGTCTGTCTTATTACACTAGCGTTGCTAGCACTATTAACGCTCTTTCTTAACTCGGGTGTTGGTGGCGGTGCTGCTGTGATGGGCCACAGCGATGCACCTTTATATGCCGGGTTTTTGTCCGTATTGCATCATCGCGCCTGGATGCCATGGTTAAATTGTTTTATGTTAATCGGTTTGATCACGAGTTTTAATGGTATTATTTTTGGTTTCGGTCGAACATGGTATGATATTTTAGAACATACAGAACGTTTAAACCATATAACTTCAGGAAACTGGTTAGAATCATTAAAACAAAATTGTAAGCATTACCCACGTGAATGTATTGTTATAGGCGTCGCTGCACTTGCTGAAATGATGATTGTTGATTCCGCAGCAACACAAATTGCGCAAGGTCTTTATGGCACTGGTGTAAATGCCAATCGATTTACATATCTGCTTCAGATACCGTGCTGTATAGTAATATTTGTGTCATTCATCTTACTTGAAGGTAGAGAGCTACTACGCGAAATCAAGTATGTAAGTCATCATCCTGAGGCTAAGCAACAACGCAAATGGATACGCTACCCGATTAAAGCACTTAGTATGGCATTTATGCTAATGCTTGGTGGTGGCCGCTTGTCGCTTGGAGTCACTGAAATTTGGCATATATTGCGTTTCTATGTTGCGCGCGGTGCGGAGTCAGCCTCTATTACTCTCCCCAATTCATTTTTAGAAGCATTTTCATTCATACCTGCTATAGCCATGGCATTTGCAATGGCTTTCGCATTTGCGATATTAAATGTGAAGCCTCTAACACAATTCAGTGAGCTGAAAAGTAGATTGTATAGCTTATATTTATTATTACGAATTGAATATTCGACAACATCTACACGACGAAAGTGGTTACTAAAAATCTTAGCGTTTATGGGTCGACAGAGTATTAATGTGAGTAGCATCCTATCAATGAGCCTGGGTCTAACGCTGGGGATGTAGGGTGGAAAGTAAGCATGAATTCATTAATTATATAG
>JAJFJO010000266.1 GCA_021774015.1 Gammaproteobacteria bacterium | reverse complement strand
AAAATGGCTGTGTCGCCAATGTTATTGCAAGTCGCGTGAGCCTAAAAACAGAAAGGCGATTGCGGATATTTCAACCGGATTGCTATGTTGGTTTGGATCTGGATAACAAGCACATTTCCATTCATCGCAAGGGTAAAAAAGAAATGTTCCCTGGCATTCCTGAAATCATCAGTGAAAATCAGTCTTTTGATAAAGGCGATGCCCTTCTTGATGAAATTATCTCTTTTCTCGACTGCATTACGCATAACAAACGTCCAATTGTTTCAGGTGAAGACGGCAAAAATGCGTTGGCGGTAGCAATAAAAATTACTCGTATCGTGCGCGCACAACTCGCAAGAATCGCAGAGACTGTTGCATAATGGACAACACTCTTCATAAAAAAATCTTGTTGTGTGCTGGCGAGGCTTCTGGCGATCTACTTGGCGGCAATTTAATTAGCGCCATTCAAAAAATCAACCCCAACATCGAATACACCGCAATGGGTGGTAAAAAAATGCAAACAGCGGGTGCTGACATTATTATCGATGCAGAAAAATTGGCTGTAGTTGGGTTTGTAGAGATCATTAAACATTTTCCTGACATTAAAGCCGCATTCAAACGACTCAAACAAGAAATTGAAACCAATCGACCCGATCTTATTATTCTCATTGATTACCCTGGCTTTAACTTACGTATGGCAAAAATTGCTAAGAAGGCGGGCATTAAAGTGTTGTTTTATGTCAGCCCACAAATTTGGGCGTGGCGCTATGGTCGCATTAAAAAAATTAAAAAATATGTAGATCATATGGCAGTGTTATTTAAATTTGAAGAAGACATGTATCTGCGTGAACATATGCCCGCTACTTTTGTGGGTCATCCTTTGGTGGCTGAAGCCAAACCCAACTTAAGCAAGGAAGAATCCTACGCCACGCTAGGCCTAGATAGCGACAAACCCATTGTCGCACTTTTTCCTGGTAGTCGTATGAATGAAATTACGCGGCTCATGCCCATTATAATGGACACAATTACACTTCTAAAGCAACAATGTCCTAATGCACAATTTGCCATGCCTTTAGCCAGCTCATTGCGCGAAGATACGTTGCAGTCGCTTATCACTCATGATGAGATTAAAGTCATTCACGACAATACCTATAATTTATTACAAATAAGCCATGTTGCTATCGCCGCATCGGGGACAGCAACCTTAGAAATTGCACTAAACCAAATACCTCTTGTTATTATTTATACCGCCTCAAAACTTACCGCCTGGATTGTACGGATGGTCATACGCCTAAATTGGATCGGTCTTTGCAATATTGTTGCTCAAGAAAAAGTGGCGCAAGAATTATTGCAAGAGGATGCATCACCCGCTAAAATCACCGAGGAGGTATTGAGATTACTAAACGATACCCCTTATCGCCAAAGCATCTTAGACAAATTAGAACGCTTGCCAAGTAAGTTAGGAGAAAGTAACGGGTCTGTAAAAGCGGCTGAATTAACCTTAGAATTATTACAATAAAAGGAACATACAATGTCTGACTTAATTGCTGTTATTGCCGAATTCCACTTAAAACCAGAGCATCATGACCAAGGTGTAGCAACACTGAGAGGCTTGATTGAGCCCAGCCGCAATGATAAAGGCTGTGTATATTATGATTTATTTAAAGATCATGATAAAGAAAACACCTATATCATGATGGAAACCTGGGCAAGCCGTGAGGAATGGCATGAGCATTGCAATCAAGCATTTTTAAAAGAAGCTCAAAAAGAATGTCAGCCTTGTCTGGCAGAACCTGTTATAGTCCGTTCATTTAATATTGATCAATAAGGGCAACCCATGGCTGATACGACCTTTAAAGCACAATTTAAAGTCCGCTGGAGAGATATGGATGCTTTTGGACATGTGAATAATAGCACTTACCTCACCTACTTCGAACAAGCGCGGGTAGATTGGTGGAACAGTATGGGCCTTACTCTGGACAATAGTAAAGAAGGCCCAATTTTAATAAAAGCTGAATGCACGTATTTAAAACCAATAGAATTCCCAGCAACGTTAGAAGTAGTTACACATACTGGAGAGATTGGTCGCACGAGTTTTGTTGTGCACCACGAGATTTTTGATGCTAGTGATACCAGTGTCAAATATTCTGAAGGCTCAACTAAAATTGTGTGGTTTGATTTTATGGCTAAGAAGCCAAAGCCGCTTCCAAAATATTTACTGGAAAAATTTAAATAAATAAACCTCATACAGAACATTCATTTCCACGATGCTGCTGTCAGTACACAGAAGCGCGAACTTGCAATACTGTACCTATAGAAACCAAACCAAGTACAACCAATGCTACCGGTAACACAGTCTGAGCATGCAATAACGACACAACCAGCGTTGCACCTGAGCTCACCAGTATTTGTAAAAACCCGTAAGTTGATGCGACCAAGCCTAAAATTCCTGCAAAAGGGTCAAAGGCTCGAACAGCGGCATTAGGAATAATAACCGCGACTCCCATGTTCGTAATAAATACTGTCGCCACATACGTCCATAAAGTAAGTAACCCTGCGGCATACAGCGATAACATGATAACAGTAGCCACTGCTATAATAGACAGCCCGAGCTTAATTGCATTTCTAGGCCCTATTTTTTGCCCAAAATACCGATTAACCAGCATGCCAGCTACCAAACCAAACGCCATAATAAAAACAAAATTTCCAAACGTTTGTGCAGACAACCCCAATTGATCTTGTAAATAAAACGGGCTGAAAGCTGCGTAAGCAATGACAACTGAAAAGGCGATTCCTGCTGTTAATGCGTCGTATAAAAAGGTGGGGTGCTTCGCCAAAAACTTATATTTATACCAAAGTAATGTTGGATGCAGTGCTTGGGGATGTTTGTTTTGATTGGTTTCAGGCAAAAGACCATAGACCATCACTAACATTGCAACACCATACAATAACATCGCAGACATGGTACCAAATACACCAAAATGCGCTTGCAAATAACCACCAATAGCAGGGGCAACTGCCGGTGCTAACGTAATAAAAATTGCCATAGTAGAGAAAAGACGGATTAAACTATCGCCAGAAAACACATCGCGCGACAATGCCCGTGCCATCACCGCTGCAGCACCGATCCCTAGACCTTGCACTAAACGAAATGTAATTAACACGTCAATCGAGCGAGATAATACCAACACTAAACTAGCAACAATATAAATAGTGATGCCCACCAATAACATAGGACGGCGGCCGAAACGATCGGATAAAATCCCAAAAACAAGTTGTGATACAGCAAAACCCAATAAAAAAACACTCAAGCTCGTTTGTGCTAACGCCTTGGTGGTATGATAAGTTACTGCAATAGCTGGCAACGATGGCAAATAAATATCAGTAGCGATATAACCTGAAATTAATAACAACACAATCATCACACCAAACCGTTGCGTTGATACTCGCGTGCCTTGTAAGCAAATAGCTCTCATATTCCTGCTTCCCCTAAACTTTCTGTCGTGCTCTAACAGGTGCTATTTTACGGAAGAGAGAACATTTGTAAAATTGATGATTATGATGTAGAGTATTTGCATTATGAATACTAATAAAATCAATCTAAATTTATTGCACGCCTTAAACGCCCTACTCAGCGAACGTAATGTCACTCGAGCTGGTGAAAAAATCTTTATTTCTCAATCAGCTATGAGCAACACGCTAAACCAACTGCGCGAACAGTTTGAGGAGGATTTACTGGTGCGAGGCCCCAAAGGGATGGAGCTGACACCACTAGCAAAGCAGCTACAACCTGACCTGAAGCGCCTTATTGGTGAAATGAAACAGTTGATTCGTAAGCCAGCAAGTTTTGATCCAGCGACTTCTAAACGCGTGTTCAAGGTGGGTATGTCAGATCTAGCTGAGTTTTTTCTGTTGCCTATCTTGTTAGAAATGCTTAATAAAAAAGCACCTAATATTCAATTACATTTAGAACACGCCGATTATA
>JAJFJO010000265.1 GCA_021774015.1 Gammaproteobacteria bacterium | reverse complement strand
ATGATGGAGAAAATGCTGCACCACGGGAAATGATTCGTATGAATTTTACGTCCATAGAAAAATCATTTACGCCTAGCGATTCAAATGGATCGCTTGGAGCGCCTTTAAAAGCAGGTTATAACTTAGAAACAGCAGCGACTTTGTAGCTAGATGGGTGTGAGCTAACTGTATGAAATTGTGTGAAATAAGTTTAGCTGGTCGATATAGCCAGTTTGGTTTTGATGTGGGCATTTTGGAGCCTCACCTGGGTAAAAAGTGGGAAAGTGGATAATGGATATTTTCCCACTTTGTGCTATAATCGTACTAAATGACCAGACACAGGTGAAAATTATGGCTCGTAGAATGAAAACCATCAAACCCGATATCAAAGGCCGAATCTACTTAGGCAAGTTAGCCGAAGGTGTGAGTGGCTTTGCTGTCAGTATCGACAAGCATCACCGCATTATTCTAGATCCACTGGTAGAGATCCCTGCTCGTGAAAAATGGCTCTTTGATAACAAGGCGGCGTTAAAAATGGTGAAACAAGGCTTGGATGATGCTGCTGAAGGTCGGACACATAATTTAGGAAGCTTTGCAAAGCACTTAGACGAGGATGATAAATAGACATGTTTAAGTTGGTCTTTACGACGGAAGCAAAGCAACAGCTAGAATCGCTACAAAAGAACCCTTCCCAAAAAAAACGCTTAAAAGCCGTGTTAAAAGCACTTGCTTATCTGGAGACCAACCCTAGACATCCAGGTTTAAACACACATAAATACACAGCCATTGCTGGGCCCAATGATGAAGAAATCTTCGAAGCTTATGCGGAAAATAGAACGCCGACTGCATATAGAATTTTTTGGTACTATGGTCTTAACAAAGGCTACATCACGATTATTGCCATCACGCCACACCCATAAATTTTCAGTTATGTTGTAACTAAAACAAGCACGACAAACTACGGTATTGCTACAAATTATTTTATATTTTAATCTGATACTTTAATTGATTAACTATAAACCTGCAGATAAATACGATGCCATCTAAACATAATTTTTACATTGTTAATAAAGATTTCCCGCTCAATAGAATGGCGGAAGCTTTTTATGGTGGAGAAAAGCGGGGGTTTTATGAAGCTTTTCTTGCGATTAATCAGAGTGTTTGCCCGAAGGGTTTAGCAACGGTTGGTCAGACGTTATATTTGCCTTCTATTAACGATAATCACAGCTGTCATATGGATGACTTGAAAAATCTAATACATCGAATTGATGGCGATACACAAACGATGTCGACACAAGAAAAAGTAATTAAAGCACTGAATCATATAAAAATCGCATTAACCCAAACCGGTAATATTGTTGGGGGTATTGGTTCATTGATTGCGTATCGGATTGGGCGTATTGAGTCGACAATTAATGATTTTGATGGTGAGTTGGCGGATTGGTTTCGCACGAGTTATCCAGAAAATAGATCGATTAGCGGGGCGATTGATATTGCGCGACGCGGTAAATTTAATCTTGAGCGTGAGGTGGGGTCGTTGACCCGGTTGAGTTTTAAACGTACGCCACACTTTGTTACGGGTGTTACAGAGCGTTTAAAGCTGCGTTATGATATGGCGAAGCAGGGAATTGTTCAAACACATATGAGCAGTGATGATTGGACGCTTGAGGGTTGGGAGAAATACCACTTGAGTTTGAATCGTATTGGTAGAGGAGCGAAGGTGGTTGGTGCTGTTGGGTTGGTATTGGCTGGGGTCGTAGATGCGATGAATATTGCAGCGTCTTGTGTTCAGCATGGTTGGAGCAATCAGTTTGGGCAGGATGTGGCTAAAAATACGGGGGATTTTGGTGGGATTTGGGCGGGTGGTAAAATAGGTGGTGAAACAACGAAATATGCACTTAAAAGGGGGTTGGGTAGAACTATTCTCAACTTTAGTGTCAACACATTGGAAGATATAGAAGGGGCTGAAACGTTGGAAGCGGTTGCAGGAGCGGGTGCTGCTGTATTATTATCACCTGAGGTCGCTATTGTCAGCGGAGCTGCGTTGATTGTAGGGGTGGGCTATGTTGGGGCGAAGTATGGGGCTGAGTTTGGAGCTTATGTGGCGGGAGGTATATATTCTTACGGCCATCATGTGTTTAATTTTTTTGAGAAAAGGTATTACCAATGAGTTTTTTGCATGCATTAATTGGTTTTTTAGTTTCTTTGATCGGTGGAGTTAGCATGATTGTGTGCATAGCCTCAGGTTTTAAAGCCACTAAATTTGCTAAAACAAAATTTGACCCTCTTCAGGCTAAACTTCAGCATCGCAATATTGAATATATGGATTGGTCGTATAAATATTGGGTATTGTTGGGTTATTCAGCAGATTTATTAACGAAGCGTTCTGTAAGAAAAGAACTAGAAAATCCAGATTCACCGTATCATCATTTATCTGCTGCAGAAATAAAAGAGGTAGGGTCATTTTTACGAACTAGTTTTATAAGCGCTGCAGTAATCGTGTTGGTTTGTTTGATTATGAAACTCTTAGGGTGAGTTTTTGTTGCTAGCACGCACTTGATATATCATCGACACTTCAGAATCACGCACATACTTGACTCGGAACCACGCGCGCGAGTAAGTGCTTTTAATAAAATGCAGTAAAAATCCTGCCTCTAGTAAAGCAACGTTTTTTAAGCGCGGACTTCGTCACGCGTTCTGTGTGCAGTGCGTGCTGACAACAACATTGTAGAAG
>JAJFJO010000264.1 GCA_021774015.1 Gammaproteobacteria bacterium | reverse complement strand
TTGGGGATGATTTCTTGCTACCCTTATTATCACAGATTAAGGATGAGACTGATAGGACATCCTTATTTGCCATTATTAGGTTTTTGCAGAAAGACGGTAAAATTAGTGGTGATAATATAAGAACGCTGTATTTGAAACTCAGTGTCCATCAAACTACCACCAAAAACAGCAACCCAGAATTGCAGAAATTTATTTTAGATTTGACGCTGCTTCCTTTCAGGACAAAAAAAGCAGTTATGGTGGTTAATGGTGTTACAGAAAGAACCTATTTCCTTACTATTAATAACGCGCTTGGTGATTTTATAAAAAGTCTAACTAAAAGCGAGCAGACCAGTGTGGCACGTAACCCTGACCAAATATTTAGTTACTTAAAACAGTATGAAGCAGAGAAAGCTGCGAAAAAATTTCATTCAGCGCTCTTGAGTCTGTATAAGCAGTACTTTATTGAAGATCTTGGTAGGATTGAATCATGGGTCTGGAATTTCTTGCCGAATGCATTAACTCGGCCTATTGAAAGCAATTGTGCATCTATAAAACACTTTTATGTAAACCGTTTTTTCAATGATGACTCGAGAGTGTTTACAACTGCTGATGGAGAAAAATATGTCCTTGTTGCTCTCAAAAAAGTAGCAGATATTACAACCTTCCAGGCCGATAGCACAACAACTCTTGATGATGTTGATGAGTCGAGTGCTTCTGTCGATGCGGAGGCAGGTGATTATGAAACTCGTATTTTGAGGCTTGCTCAAGATAAACACAACAACCCTTGCCTGTACGAGCTCCAGTCTGACGAAGATTCTGTTGTCCGGCTTCAAGCTGCAGCAGAGGGTGTTTCTCTTACTCCTGTTGATTCCTTGTTGTATGAAGGTGAGTTTTTTCTTCTTCCTGTGGTTCACAACATTTCTTCATGCCTTAATGAAATTGCGATGGCTGGATTTATTCAAGCATTTGTTCGTGGCGATCGCTCTTGGGTTAGCAGAATATTTTCTTCAGAGTATAAGCTTCCAGGTTTAGATGACAGTAAGAAGCAGATAGAGAGAGATAGCGCATATGGAGGTGTTTTAGCTCGCATCATAGAAGCAGTCCTTGTTAACCCAATCAAAGCATTTACTCAGGCTTGGGTAACGCCATCGGCTATAAGTATAAGCACTGTTGCTTCCGATGCTCAAGATTATGTGTGTGGTGATATTACTGATGGGTGTTTGAAGCTTGCTGATGAGGCGTTGCAAGCAACTTATCTGTCAACAACAACCATGTTGTCTCATGAAGTTCAAATGGGTGCTGTGGCGCCTAAACATGTAACTGATGACCCATTTGAAATAGCAGGGCGCAAGGTTAGTGATAGTGAGCTTGGCACACTACTATACGTTATAGCTTTAGCTTTGATTGATCAATCAAGTCAAAGTGAGTTATTGCAACTTTTTACTAAGCTATCCCAAGCTATAGGAAATGATAAAAAAAATCTTAATAGGTTGTGTAAGACAAAGTTAGCAATGGATTCTGGTGATTTTGGTTATGAGGTATCACTTAGAAATGCAAATGGAAGATTGCCCAGGTTGAGGAGAGCTGGCGGAGCAGTGCTGGTTAGATTGACAAAGAGAAGTGGTGATGTGGAATTTCACTTATACGGCAGAAAGCAGGTAGAGGGTCGAGCAACCTGGGGGTATACGCGCTTTGGTGCTGAAAAAGACGTAGCTTGCTTAAGGGCAGTAGACTTTACTCGGGAGCGATGGTTTGTGAAACCTATTCAGGATCGAGAGGCAGCCTCACTCATTGCTAGCAGGAAGGCTCATAGTCCAATAGGAAAAGAAAAGACCCCGCGCCGAAGTAATCTAACCCTACTAGAGCTTGCTAAGGTTTTGCATAATGGTGATTTCCTAAATCTGCTTAGTCAGTCTGGAGTAAAAATTCCAGCACCCAAAAGGCCTAAGGTAAGAGGAACAGTTGAAGATAAAAAAAATGAGAGAGACTCTTCGGTTGTTGCTGTGAAAAATCCGCTTTTAGCGGCGGGGGAAAAAACAGAAGCAAAAGCAGAAGCGGGTAGCCAAAGAGCAAAAGCAGCAGCGGCTCGTCGACAAATAGTGACAAAACCAGATAAGGAGGTGCGGGATGAAGAGGTACCGCTAGAATTAAGAATGGAATATTATGATGTCAGAATTTTTGGTAAACCTAAAGATGATGGTAGTACAGGTACCGTTGAAACATCACCAGAGGCATCTGCTCAGGGAGCAGATACTGCCGGTCCTCCCAGTGATAGTGATTTAGCGGGAGAAGAGGGCAGTGTTCTTGGAGTGTCGGCATAGGATGCAGTTTTAAATTAAATTCCCTGAAGTGATTTTTAGTTATGAGCTTTGGGAGATTTTGAATCGATCAATTCATACCTACTTATGAGGAAAAAATGGATCAATGACCACAACACCTGGAAAATTATTTTCAACAGCTTTCGTATCTTTTTTTAAAAATAATAATTTAATATTGGGGCCTGCATCTTGGGTGTAGTAAATCTCCAGACCAGTTTTACGAATGTTTTTGATTTTGTGAATAATGGCTTTAGTCTCTAACAAGGCATAATCAGCTTGTTCATTCGTTTTCAATATAAGCCCATGCATAGCTTCAGCATTGTTTTCAGACGTGCGCCCGAACAATTCAAAATTATTATCTCTAATAGCTTGATGAATCGTCGTGCAATCATTTGCGACAGTTTTAGACCAGCTTTCATATGAATTAATATCATTAACTGAGGATTTCATTGCTTCACGTGAAGAAATATTTTTAGGTTTATTTGAAACCAGTAATAAGCCTATGCGCAAATTAGGCCATTGCGCATTTAATGCTATTCCATGACTATCCATACCATCTTGCAAAACCCCTGCTTGCCACTCAACAAACCCATTCCATAATGAACGACAAGCACTACCACTACCCAGGCGTGCAAGAATGGAAAGCTGCTGTTTTGATAAACGCCATTCATAAAGCAAGTCAAGTGCTTTAATTAATGCTGCAAAACCACATGCAGATGATGCTAACCCTGCAGCGATTGGTAAATTAATGAATGTCTCAACCGTGTAATGTATTTGATGCGCGCCTCTAAATAAATCAAGGTACGTGATTAGTCGTCTTGAAAAACCTGTTGATAAACTCATCGCTATACCATTAACATAGATTTGATCTGTGCCACTATCATTTAGCATGATTTTTGTTGTCGCACCTTTGTTGCCTAAGGAAATAGAAATGCTTGATTGAAAAGGTAAATTGAGAGTTGTGTCACGCTTACCCCAATATTTACATAGTGCAATATTAGAAGGCGCAAATGCCACTGCAGATTTTTTTGCCGGCATAAATGCATTGTCATTAATTACTGTATCAACAATATTTTTCATAATGTATCTAATTTTTTCGTTCAATAACATATTGACTCAAATTGATAATTTTTTCTGAATGTATGTTAGACTCAAGTAGGTAGTTGAGCGCTTTATTGTAACATAACTGCTCCTGTTTTTTGGCTTCATCCAGTCCAAGTAGTTTTGGGTAGGTAGGTTTTAAATTTCTTTGATCGGAATCTTTTGATTTACCTAAAGTTTGCTCATCAGATTCAACTTCTATCACATCATCATGAATTTGAAAAGCCAGCCCCAAATACAATCCAAATTGCTTGAGATTATG
>JAJFJO010000263.1 GCA_021774015.1 Gammaproteobacteria bacterium | reverse complement strand
GCTTTATGACGTCTATCCGGATATGTACATCACCGGCGTCGGCCAGTATTTCTCCACCCACTACGGCAACCCGTTGGGTGCGCCGATTCGGATGCGTTGGAGCGAACCGCCGCAGCCGGGGTCGCCTGCCGGTCAGGCGTTGTCTACCCAGGATCTGGAGATCACCGCTGATGATCCTCACGCCGGCCAGTCCGGGACGTGGACACCGGACGAGTACCGGTTCATAGCGGTCGCCGACGGCCAGTCTTGTGTGTGGGGTGGCACCAATCTTTGGCAATCCCAGCAGGCATCGAAGATAGCGATGGTGCCTTCGTCGGTGTTCGCGTCCGAGACAGCAATCGGAGTATGTGTGGCCGGTCGTGACAGCACAAACGGCGTGCATCCTGACTACCAATGGACCCAGTTCTCGGCACCGCACGCAGTCACGATTTTTCATCCGAGTTTCTTGGGAGCGGCCGGCTATCCGGCCTATGGCGGATGGGTCAACGGCGTCAACACTGTGATCGGCAATTTTGTTGACACGACCGTGGATGTGGCGATTCCATCGGCAGGCCCGTCGTTGTCGGTGAGCCGGACGCTCAACACCTTTGACACTCAGGAAGTGTCGGCGTTCGGTCCCGGTTTCCAGTTCAACTACGAGATGCGTGTGGAACTCGACCCCATTACTGGTGACGCCACGGTGATCTACCCCGATGGACGCCACGAAACCCATATTTCGGACCAGGCTGGGAATTGGGCGGCGCCAGCAGGCTATTCGAGTGCACTGTCAACCGAGCTACCGTCGAATCTCAGACTCGAATCGGCCGACGCGACGGTGTACATGTTCAGTCTTGACGGGATCTTGGAGTCGATCACCGACCCGCAGGGGGTCGCGTTGGACCTGGCGTATGTCGCTGGGAAACTCGCGACGGTCACTGATCGTGCCAGCGGGCGCAATATCACGTTCAGTTGGGACGGTGATCGAGTCAACATGGTCGGGGTGGACGACCCCGACAATCCGGGACAGAAGCTGCATTGGCTCTACTATTATTCGACGGTGTCGCCGGCGAAACTCGAAAGTGTTTGTGACCCGCGGTCCACAGTTGGCGACGAGTTCTGTTGGCAGTACGGATGGACCAACGGGGTGATTGACACGATCACCAACCCGCGTGGGTTCGTCGAAACTGCTTTGACCTATGACGGCGTGACTGGCCATGTGGTCACGTTGACCAACGCGGATGATGTCACCACCAGCTATGACTGGTCACAGGACCCGACGACCTTTGATATCACCGCGACGATCGTCGAGGGGATCACCACCGCGAACCCTTCGGGGGCGTTGACAGTGACCCAGAAATTTGGTTCGAATTTCGAGCTGCTCGAGGATCTCCAGCCTGGCCAGAGCCTGCCTGTCGTGTACGGCTACAACGCTGACGGTCTACGCGACACGATCACCGACGCAGCCGGGCAGTCATCGACGCTGGCATATGACACGGACCGGCAACTGATCAAGGTCACCAACCCGGTAACGAAATCGACGCATTACCGCTACGACACCAACAGCAACCGGACCCATGTCTGTGACGGCCGGTCAGCCGACAGCGCCGACAACACGTACTGCACCGTGTCAACATTTGGTGGCCCGACCGGTGATCAGTTGCTGTCGCGTCAACGCCCCGGGTTGGCAGCAGAGACCTGGACCTACACGACAGGCACGGAATCAGCGGTCGAGGGCGGTTCGATCCCGGCGGGTTTGATGCGAACCCACACCGATCCGCTCGGTATGACAATCACCTACGACTACGACTCCGCAGGAGATCTACGTACCGTCGCCAACAATCAGACCGGCCTGGTCCGTGCTCTCGATCACGACATCCTCGGTCGGCGTATCACCGAAACGGTCACCGGTGACACCCTGCCGGCCGGTGGGGCGACCACTACCACAACCTATGACAAGGTCGGCAACGTCAAGACAACAACCGGGCCGGTCGCCACCAACGACGTCACTGGTCTGACCCATCGGCTGCTGACGACTCTGACCTACGACAAAGACGACAACCTCACCAAGAGCGTTGAGTCTGATCTTGGCACCGGAGCATCCCCGTCACGTACAACAACGTTCGCTTTTGACGGACTCGACCGCCAGACGTCATCGACGGCGCCGCAAGCCAATGTGACTTCACGGACCTTCGATGATCTCGGAAACGTCAAGACCGTCACAGACCCCAACGGCGAAGTCACCCGGACGTCTTATGACTCGGCGAACCGGCCATGGACAATCACCGCGGTTGACGTGGCGGACGATCCTCGGATCCCGGCGGTGGTTGACGACATTGTGATGTCGGTGACCGGTTATGACACGTTGGGTCGGGTCACGTCGGTTATCGACGCGGTCGGTACCGAGACCGTCACCGTGTACGACTCAGCAGACCGGGCAACGCTGGTGAAGGTCAAAGATTTTGTTGATCCCGATTTGACGAGCCGTGATCTCAGAGTGCGAGAGGTCACCTCATTTGACGGGGCCGGGAACCCGCTGCGGGTACTCGAAGGCGGAACAGTTGGGGGTGCCCATGAACGCGAAACATCGTTTACCTACGACTCAGCCGGTCGGGTGAAGACATCGACGCTGGTGTTTCCGGATCCTCTAGTAGCCGACCGGGTCACGACGTTCGTCTATGACGACGCCGACAATGTCACCTCAGTATTGACTGTTCAGGGCGCCGAAACGTCGGAGACCCGCACCGTGTATGACACGGCGGGACGTGCAACGTCGACGACTGTTGAGAATGGTGTCGACGATCTGGTCACGACCTTTGGCTACGACGACCGCGGTTTGGTCACGTCGACGGTTTCGCCCAACGGCAACGCTACCGGCGCGACTCCGGCCGACTTTCGGGTGTCTTACAGTCACGACGAACTCGATCGGATAGTGACGACGACATCGTCGACAGTGAGCGTGGAAGAAGACGGTGGCGTACCGTCGCTGGTTGCGCCGGTCATCACAGTTGGTTACGACGCGTTTGGTTCTGTGACTCATCGTCGAGATGAACGCGGCAACGTCACCGAGTCGGTGTATGACTCTTTGGGGCGCGAATCCACGATCATTCATCCGGGCTACACACCGCCGGGCGGCACCGAAATCGTGCCGACCGAGTCGTTTGAGTATGACCCCAACGGCAATCTGACTCAACGCACCTCACGACTCGTAGAGATCACGACGTTTGAGTTCGATTCGTTGAACCGTGTCGTCTACCAGACCGACCCGGCCATAGGCACCGATCCGGCTGGCGAAACGACCTGGAGCTACGACAACGCCGGCAATGTCTTGTCGGTCACCGACCCGACCGGCGCGGTCCAAATCAGCACCTATGACATGTTGGGCCGCGTCGACACGACCACCGATGTCGTACGAGACGTATCAGTCACCACCTCTGGTGGTGGCGGTGGCGGTAGTGGCGGTCGGGTGTCGGATGATGTGGTGGCGTTTTATGCCTTTGATGATGGTTCGGGGGCGACAGTTGCTGACACGTCAGGGGTTGGTGCAGCGTTGGATTTGACGATCGCGGTTCCAGCCAACGTGACGTGGGGTGTCGGGTCGTTGACGGTCGATGCGGCGACGTTGATTTCTTCGGGTGTGGCCGCATCCAAGGTCAACGACGCGGTGAAGGCTTCGGGTGAGATCACTGTTGAGGCGTGGGTGCAGGCCGCGAACACGTCTCAGAACGGTCCAGCGCGGATCGTGTCGATTTCTCAGGACGCCTACTACCGCAACATGACGATGGGTCAGGAATTCTCGAAGATGGAGGTCCGTTTCCGGACCACTTCGACTTCCACGAACGGCACTCCGGCCACTACGACAGTGTCGGGTGGTATCAATACGTCGTTGCATCACTACGTCTATACCCGTGACGCCGCGGGCGAGACCGTCATTTATCGTGACGGTGTGAACATCAAGTCTTCGACGGTGTCGGGGTCGACATCGGGGTGGGCTGACTATCAGTTGATGTTGGCTGATGAGATCGTCGGCGGACGGGCCTTTTTGGGTACGTTCGAGATGGTCGCGATCCATGACGCAGCGTTGAGCGCTGCTGAGGTTCTCACCAACTACGGCGAAGGCGAAGACGCCCCCAACGAAACCGGAGGCGGCGGAGGCGGCGGCGGTACGACAACGGTTGTGACCGGAGGGTCCTACACCACAGAATTCGAGTACAACGATCTGGGGTCAGTGGTGAAGGTCACCGACCCTGAAGACAACTCGACCACAACCGGATACGACCCGACCCAATCCCCGGTGACAGTCACCGACGCCCTAGACAAAACAACAATCCTCAAACGCAACATCCGGGACCAAGTCACCCGAACCACCGACCCGTTGGGACGCTACGTCGAAACGACCTATGACCAGGCCGGCCGCGCTACAGGCCAAACCCAATACTCCGACGTCGGAGGCGAGCTGTGGTCGACATCGACGGAACTCGACGCCAACGGCAACGTGATCGTCGCGACATCGGCACGTGGCAA
>JAJFJO010000262.1 GCA_021774015.1 Gammaproteobacteria bacterium | reverse complement strand
TCGGTGCAGCAGCTGCCTCATAGGTTTGGTCACCATCTGCGAGTAAATAGACATCAGCATCAATGTCAGCAAACATACGCTTCACTACATTGCCCTTACCTTTGCGAGGTTCTTTGCGCACGATAGCTCCAGCTGCTTCAGCAACTTCTGCTGTATTGTCGGTCGAACAGTTGTCATATACGTAAACGGTGCACTGTGGTAGTGCTGCATGAAATGATTTAACGACTGTTTCTATCGCGGCTGCTTCGTTATAGCAAGGTAATAGGACAGCAATATTAATATTATCTTTCATCATTGTTACCTTTTATAAAATTAAATGTAGGGCTTACCAATATGGTTATTATTAGTAACAAGGCTAACTGTGAGTATCCTAAATATCTACTAAGCATCATTTCTGCCGATGCAATAGTGACACTGTTGGCAAGGACTAGAAGTAATAACGCAAAGGTAACGATAGCGCGCTTATTATCTCGATTTTTCAGGAGGCAGATGCTTGCCATTATACCAATAAGAAACAAAATAGAAGTTATGTAATAGCCACCTAAGGAATATATGATTTTTTTCATGTAAAACACAGTGTTTGTTTTCCAGTTATTTTTTAGTAGCGTTAATGCAATGGGCAGCATGGCTTTGTTGGCAGAAAAAATATCTGTGTAGCCCAACTTAACCATGGTTGGGTTTAGGCATTTATAAAAAATGGGGTTATAATTTTGGATGAAGTTGCTTCGTGTTTTAGAAAACACAAATTCATTGCTGTTTAAAGGTTTTTGGCTGTCAAGTATATAGCCAGCTTGGTGGCAACTGTTGTAGAGCGCTGTGAAAATAGCCTTATCTTTCTTGTTTTTGAAATAAGCGGCATCAGACGCTTTGGCAAAAAACATCGGCTGTACTAGCAAAGCAGCACCATTTCCAGAAGATGCAGAGAAGCTATTGTTGAGTAGATAGTGATAGGTTCGATTAAACAAACTTACAAAGATGACAGTAATTAGAAAAATTGCTGCAACTTTTAAGGTTGTCTTGATAGTCGTTTTTGTATAGACCAGCCACACCAGTCCGAGCAACATCATGCTATATAAGAAATAAAATTGGTTGCGTGTGAGGATGAGGATTGCGGCACAAATACTAAAGCCAACGGCATTTTTAACGTTTTTGTGAATGAAGAAATTTAACATAGGTACTAATAATAGAGCAAACACTGGGTAGGTGATTGTTTCTGATAAAATAGCGATGTCGTATTTCTCATAGACAAAAGCTGGAATTAAAAATAACAATAGCGCAAATGTAGTTAACCATTTTGAAATATCAAATGTTTTTCTTAGCCAGGACTCTAGTGTAATCATGCTAAAAACAGCCAGCCCAATCTGAAATATTCGAAACACATAAAGCTGTTTGCCCATAATCAGATGATTAAGCCCTAGCAGTAGAGGAAGCATAGGAGGCCGCATGTTATTAAAGGTTAAATAACCGTGTGAGTCAGGGTAAAGTTGAGTAGCCATAAAGTCGTTAGAATAAGGGACACATCATAGCCTTCAGGCTTAACAATATCAAGGTTGGCTTTTGGCGCTCAGCTGTTTTTGGGGTTGCTCCAAGCAATGATAAAAGCCAAAACTGCTGCTCCGATGCTTGTCCATTGCCAGGCAAAAAGAAAGTGCTCTGTGGGGCGGTGCATAACAATACCGATGACAGAAACTACTGCTAATGCTAAGCTTGCACCATAGAAAAACCCTTTTTTACTGGGTGATTTTGTAGCTGTTTTTTGTTGGGCCTGCAGTGAGTTAGAGTAACGTTGTGTGTAGTTTATGCTTTGTAGCACATCGTGTAATAAGCGAGGGGTTTTAATTACGCTGATTAATGTTTCCTGCCAATCTTTTTTAGATTCATCAAAAACAGTTTTCAGGCCTTTTTGTTTCATCATCCACTTTGACATAAAGGGTTTTGCGGTGGTCCATAAATCCAAATCTGGATATAGCTGCCGGCCTAAACCTTCTATGCTCAGCAATGTTTTTTGTAATAGCATTAATTGTGGCTGCACTTCCATTTGAAAACGCTCAGCTGTTTGGAATAAACGTAACAGTAGTTGCCCGAATGATATTTCGCTCAGCGGTTTCTCAAAGATGGGCTCACACACTGTTCGGATAGCAGATTCGAACTGATCAATTCGGGTGTCGGGTGGTACCCAGCCTGATTGCACATGCAATTCAGCGACACGATGATAATCGCGATTAAAAAATGCAAACAAGTTGCCAGCTAGGTAGTGTAAATCTTCTGGGCTTAGTGTGCCCATAATGCCAAAATCCACGCCGAGGTATTTTGGGTTTTCAGGGTCGGTGACATCAACAAACAAATTGCCTGGATGCATATCGGCATGAAAAAAACTGTCGCGAAAAACCTGTGTGAAAAAAATCTCAACCCCATATTCCGCCAATTTTTTCATATTGACATTATTGGCCTTCAGGCTTGTGGTATCTGATATTTGAATGCCATAAATGCGTTCCATTACCATAACATTGTGTAGCGTATGTCCCCAGTATATTTTGGGAACATACATGATATCTGAGTCAGAGAAGTTACGGCGCAGTTGAGAGGCATTGGCTGCTTCGCGCATTAGGTCAAGTTCATCAATAATCGTTTGTTCAAACTCTTTAACCAGTTCGACAGGGTGTAGACGCTTGCCGTGTGACCAAAAACGTTCGACTAATTTTGCGGCGATATACATTAATGAAATATCTCGTCGAATAAATTTCTCAATGTTGGGCCGCAAGATTTTTACAATAACATCGGAGCCATCGTGTAAGGTGGTTGCATGCACCTGTGCGATAGAGGCAGAGGCTAAGGGGGTTTCGGAAAACTGTGCGAACAATTCATTGAGGCTTTTGCCAAAAGAGGCTTCTATCATACTAATAGCTTGTTTTCCTGGGAAGGGTTCTACTTTATCTTGTAGCTTTGTGAGTGCGTCAGCAATATCTTCAGGCAATAAATCACGACGAGTTGATAGTAACTGCCCAAATTTAATGAAAATAGGCCCTAGTTTTTCCAGCGCAAGACAGAGAGATTCGCCACGCGGACGATTTTTGTTAAATAAACTAAAGGGGTTGAGGTAGCTAAATAATTTTAAGAACCAATTTCGTTGGCCAATGACATTGCTAGTGAGAGCATAGCGCATTAATACCAAATAAATTTGCAGCATGCGGATAAGTTGCATAGGGCGAATCATCATTATCCCTTTTGTTTTGGTTGGCGTTTGAATTGAGAAAGCAGTCGAGTGATGCGCGCATCAATTCGATCAACATCATCACGGAGACAGCTCACATCACCATAGAATTGTTTTACTTCAGCTTGAGTTGGGAAATGACGCGCTTCAACAAAGGCATACTCTTTAACATTGTCAGCTAATATTACCGAGGCTTTTTTAGCCGCGGTAATGGCTTTTTTAGCATGATATGAAACTTGATGTGCAAGCCCATCACCAACCAGCTTAGATAAATGTTCTTCCCAATCAATGTCGCTATTTTGTAAGATATCTCTTATGGCAGAGCCTGTATCAATATCACCAGCAATTTCAATCGCATTATCAAAGAGCGCTTTATTGCTACCCTGAGCTTGGCCTACGCGCAATAAACTCGCTAGTTTTCCGCGGATGATGGTATCTGGGTTCTCATGTATATCGCTAAATAAATGCAGGCCATCATTACTGGGCTTAACAAAAAAAACAATATTCCAGTCAGTAATATCGACTTTAATGATTTTACCTTTTAATGCCGTCACTTGTTGTATTGTATTGGGATCTAAACGAAGATAAGCATTAATCGCTGTTTCTAATCCGGTTAAAGCAAGTGATAGCATTAGAATTTATGTCCTCTGTGTACAGCGACAATGCCGCCCGTTAAATTATGATAGCTACATTGCTCAAAGCCCACTTTTTCCATCATATTGCGTAACGTCATTTGGTCGGGATGCATGCGAATAGACTCGGCTAAGTAGCGATAGCTGTCATCATCTTGGGCAATCATTTTTCCGATAAAGGGCAGAAGCTTAAACGAATAAGCATCATAAATTGGTTTCAATAATGGGACGGTTGGCTTTGAGAATTCAAGAATAATAAGCCGACCACCAGGTTTAAGCACCCGAAACATAGACTGCAATGCTTTTTCTTTATTAGTGACATTGCGCAAACCAAAACCAATAATAATGCGGTCGAAATAGTTGTTTGGAAAAGCGAGGTCTTCGGCATCGGTTTGAACTACACTGATATTGTCATAAATGCCCTGATCAAGTAAGCGCAATTGCCCAACTTTTAACATGCTAGAATTAATGTCCGCTAATACAACGTGCCCATCATCCCCAACAATGGGGCTGATTTTTGCAGTGAGATCACCCGTTCCACCAGCAAGGTCTAATACGTTTTGGCCTTTACGTAACATACATAGATTGATCGCAAAATGTTTCCAGATTCGATGGATGCCAAAAGACATCAGGTCATTCATTAGGTCGTATTTGCCAGCCACTGAGTGGAATACATCCGCGACTTTCCTGGCTTTTTCGTTAACTGGTACTTGCTCGTAACCGAAATGAGTTCTGTTGTTAGGTTGCTCAGGCATGAGGTTATGATTCCTTATAATGGCTGATAAGGAGTATATCTTGTGCTTTGTATATGAACAAGTCATACCTTTAACCTAGTGCCTTGAACTATATCGAATGCTATACTCATCTCAGCTTTCATGTATATATAAGGAATTAGGATGCCTTACCAGAGCAAAAATAAGTTGCGATTTGTCACGGCGGCGAGTTTGTTTGATGGTCATGATGTTGCCATCAATATTATGCGTCGAATTTTGCAGTCTTCTGGAACAGAGGTTATTCATCTTGGGCACAATCGTTCAGTCGATGACATTGTTACAGCGGCTTTGCAAGAAGATGTGCATGGTATTGCAATCAGTTCCTATCAAGGTGGCCACACGGAATTTTTTAAATATACGATTGATCTTTTGCGTGAGCGTGGTGGCGAACATATAAAAGTATTTGGCGGCGGCGGTGGTGTGATTACAGCGAGTGAAATTAAAGAGCTGCAAGACTATGGTGTGACACGCATTTATTCGCCACATGATGGGCAGGTGATGGGGTTGCAAGGCATTATCGATGATATGCTGGAGCGATCTGATTGCGATTTATGTGAGTTGTTGCCGGAAAAAATACAGCTTCATAACGATTGCCATTTAGCGCGCATGATCACCTTGTATCAAGAAGGTCGAAGCGTTCCACAACTTCAATCACACAGCATTGGCAGCGCGCAGGCCGTTGAACACATTCCTGTTTTAGGAATTACTGGCACAGGTGGCGCAGGTAAATCGTCATTAACGGATGAAATCATCCAGCGTTTTCGTCGTGATAATTCAGAAGTTAAAATTGCGATCTTAGCTATCGACCCAACCAAACGTAAAACAGGGGGTGCATTACTTGGTGATCGTATTCGCATGAATGCGATTCAAGGTGATGGTATTTATATGCGCTCACTAGCAACGCGCTCAGTAGACCAAGAAATGGTTCCATCTTTGCCGGATATTATTGCTATTTGTAAACAAGCGCAATTTGATATGGTAATTGTTGAAACACCGGGGATAGGTCAAGGAGATGCAGGCATAGTACCTTTTGTTGATTTTTCTATGTATGTGATGACGCCCGAATTTGGTGCTGGCAGCCAGTTAGAAAAAATTGATATGTTGGATTTTGCAGATATTGTCACGATTAATAAATTTGATCGAAGGGGTGCGTTAGATGCTTTGCGTGATGTGCGCAAACAAGTGCAACGTAATCAGCAACTGTTTTCGGATGATTTAAAAGACATGCCTGTGTTCGGCACGATTGCCTCTAATTTTAATGATGAAGGTGTTAATGCGTTATACCAAGCCTTGTTGACATTATTTTCTAATGCTAATAAGGGGCAGTGGGAGACCAGTTTGCCAGTAGCGACTGCCAAATATACGACGGATACTACGATTATTGTGCCGCCGGATAGAGTGCGCTATTTGGCTGAGATTAATGATGCAGTGCGCTCTTATCACCAGGAGGCAAAAGAACAAATTGTTATTGCGCGAAAAATTCAACAGTTGCAAGCCACAAAAAAAATGCTAGAAGAGCAAGAAAAAAACAGCAATGCTGTTGATGCATTGTTAACAGAAGAACAAAAGCAATTATCATCCGACAACACAAATTTGCTTAATCACTGGAACCAATTGCAGAAAGACTATTCGGGCGATGAATTTGTGATGCATATTCGCAATAAAGAGATTCGCATCAAGCTTACTCATGAAAGTTTATCGGGGCTTGCGATTCCAAAAGTGGCATTGCCAAGGTTTGAAGATCATGGTGAACGTTTAAAATGGCTGCTTAAAGAAAACGTCCCGGGCTGCTTCCCTTTTACTGCCGGTGTGTTTCCTTTTAAACGAGAGGGCGAAGATCCTGGTCGCATGTTTGCTGGTGAGGGTGATCCATTTCGTACGAACAAACGTTTTAAATATTTAGCACATCACAGTGAGGCAAAACGTTTGTCTACGGCATTTGATTCTGTAACGCTATACGGCACAGACCCTGCTATAAGGCCAGATATTTACGGTAAGGTTGGGAACTCGGGTGTTTCTATTGCAACATTGAGTGATATGGAAGTATTGTACGATGGCTTTGATTTGTGCAGCCCAAAAACATCAGTGTCTATGACGATTAATGGACCTGCGCCTTCTATTTTAGCTATGTTTTTAAATACCGCAATTAATCAGCAAGTTGAAAAATATAAAGCGGCGAATCAATGTGAGCCAAGCGAAGAAGAGTATGAAAAAATTAAAACTTTTGCTCTGGAAAATGTTCGCGGTACGGTGCAAGCAGATATTTTAAAAGAAGATCAAGCACAAAATACCTGTATATTTTCAACTGAGTTTAGTTTAAAAATGATGGCGGACATTCAAGAATATTTTGTACAGCACAAAGTTCGTAATTTTTATTCAGTTTCAATTTCTGGTTATCACATTGCGGAAGCGGGCGCGAACCCCATTTCACAATTAGCATTCACGCTGTCGAATGGTTTTACTTATGTAGAGGCCTATTTAGCGCGCGGCATGCATATTGATAATTTTGCCGCTAATTTATCTTTCTTCTTTTCTAATGCTATGGATCCTGAATATAGTGTGATGGGTAGAGTCGCTCGTCGTATTTGGGCAATTGCTTTACGTGACAAATACGGTGCGAATGAGCGCAGTCAAAAATTAAAATATCATATTCAAACGTCAGGTCGCTCTTTGCATGCGCAAGAAATGGCATTTAATGATGTTCGCACCACCTTGGAAGCGCTCATCGCGATTTATGATAACTGCAATAGTTTACATACTAATGCGTATGATGAGGCAATCACAACACCGACAGAAGAATCCGTGCGTCGTGCGCAGGCAATTCAACTTATTATTAATAAAGAGTGGGGTTTGGCAATGAATGAAAATCCATTGCAAGGTTCTTTTATTATTGATGAGCTGACTGACTTAGTTGAAGAAGCAGTGTTGCAAGAGTTTGAACGTATTAATGAACGTGGTGGTGTGTTGGGTGCGATGGAGACTGGTTATCAACGTAGCAAAATTCAAGAAGAATCGATGACCTATGAGATGAAGAAAAATGATGGTTCGCTTCCATTAATTGGAGTTAATACTTTTATTAATCCTGATGAGGATGGTGCATTTGAAGTTGAAGAATTGATTCGTTCAACAGAAGTTGAAAAGCAGAGCCAGCTAAAGCGACTCGCAGAGTTTCAGCAGCAAAATCATGCGGAGTGCGATGTGATGTTAGAGCGTTTAAAGCAAGCGGTTATCCATCATGAAAATGTTTTTGTGGTATTGATGGATGCTGTGCGGGTGTGTTCCTTAGGGCAAATTTCTGAGGCCTTCTATGAGGTGGGTGGTAAATACCGACGGAGTATGTAAAAAATGATGCCCTTGCTGAGCAGCTGAATGGAGCGCCGAGAAAGTGCTTGGGGTATTTGACTCCGAAAGAGGTGCTTTAAAGGCCAAACTATAACTTTGTCGCACTTGACTCTGTAATCTGAGATCTGATTTTTATATTCTAATGTGCTTTTAATTTTAGCCCCTTGAGAATAAACAACGTACTTCCATCATCTGATTTTTCTGCTTCCGCATAAGCACGCACATCGCCATGCACACCTTTAAACTTTAATTTAACGGCTGCTTGGAACCAGCGAGCATTTTGATCACGCTCTTGGTTATTCCATAGCACAAAACCTTGTACACCTTTTTTTCGAACTAGTTTAGGTGCTTCAAGCTGCTCCGTTAGTTTGGCTTTAAGATTAGCAGCCATATCGGTTGGAACTCTGCTCCAATCAATTTGGCTGGTTACAAAAAAGTGTGCATTATTCAGCGCCTGTTTGTCTTGTTTGCGACCTAATATTGGAAAGATAGAGCAACTTGTTTTTCTAGAGTCATAGATTTTTGAGCCCCAATGAATTATTCGGTGTTCTGCAGTGCCTTTATCGCGGCTAGTGTTTTTGTCAGCACCAGCTCCAGCACCGGCTCCAGAGTTGTGGCGTCGTTTGTCTTTTCTTTCTTGGGGTGTGAATTTCCCAGCACCAGTTGTGGTGTTATCATAATAAAAAAGCGAGGCTAAATTAGAGGGGTCTGCTTCAGGAAGAGGCGGCTCTTGGGTTTTTCTAGAATCAAGTTCATTTTTAATCGATTTTTCAAGGGCTATTTTTATAGAAGCAATTTTACTTGCATTAAAATTTGTTTGGGCGGAAATAGCAATATGGTTCTTGTTTTGGTAAAGTAGATTGATATTTTGTTCTATGCAGATATTTTTAAATATTCGGGCTATTTTTTTTCCTGATATTGTTTCGGAGTCGTATTTTTTAGACTGGAATTGAATATCAAAGAAGCTGAAAGTTAACGTTTTTTTTCTATTGATTTTGCAAGCAACCTCAAAGCCTTCTGTGAACGCCATAATATTTTCTTGTTCTTCTTTTAGCCTTTGTTCAAAAGACTGCTTAGCATAATAAGTTTTAATACCAGTTTTAACATTGATTATAGCTATTAATAGGCATGTAAAGCTAAACACTGCTAAATCAAGAGGAGGGCTATCATCAGTTCGCAGCATTTGGATGGTTAGCATGAGTAATGGCAAGGTTAGGTAACGTGCAAAAACAGTGCAACACTTGGACTTTTGAGTTAATGATTGTTTAATGGGTTTTAGCGTCTGAATGAGCTTCCTCGCCTCCCTTTCTGTTAAAGGGAATGTTCTTCTGGGCGGCTGCTTCTGCCAAACTCCACCTGGGTAGCAATAGGACAAAATTATATCTGTGACACAATATTGTATTAGGATAGTACCACAGAGATAAGAAAATAAAATTAAATAACTTAGCGCGGTGTAACTTTTTTCTTGGGCAAGCTCAAGGTGAGTGTATAGTGGTTTTACTGCTTCGAATAAAGCAGTAAAGTTGGAGGAGTGGGTGCTGCCTATAGCACATTCCTCCATGCTTGTGTTTCCTTGTATACTTTGCTTTAAGCAGGTTAGTAAGGAGAGTGAACGTTCAAACTCTATTGAAAGTCTTGGGTAGTTTCTAGCAAACTGCGAGTCTAGATGCAAAGCATCAATATTTCTTAAAATATTTTCGGCGCCTTCTTGGTGAGTATAGTGTGGCAGTACTTGGCTGAGTACATTTTCGCTAATTCTTTCTAGGTTTTCAATAATGGAAGTTAGGGTTACTGTTAATCTATACCGGTCAATCGCTTCACCTCCAGGGAGTGTGTGCGCATCATGGTTAAAAAATAAAACCGTGTAATGATTGAATATCTCATTAAAAATTGAATAAAGTGGACTTATATTTTGTACAAATAAAAAATTCAAAATGGGGTAGGCTATAAAGATGGAAACGAATGCTGACCAAGGTCGATTTAATTGTTTACCTAAGAGATCTATTTTTGTCCATAATAAAGAGATTGCTGCTAGCTGTTCAGGGGTAGGGCTTTTGGTTTGATATCTAACCGGTCTTTTTCTTCGCATAGTACTAGCTTCCTGGTTCGTGGTGTTGGGTCAAGATTCTTAAGAATGCTACATATTACATGGTGAATATTACTGAATTATTAACAAAAATAAGTTTTTATGCTTTTTTGTGTGCTTGTTTTCGGAGCGGCGGCGGCACTATCTTGCCTGATACGGCAATAACCTATTGATATTAATCGATAAAAATGACATCTGTGCAATATGAGCGTTGTTGAATAAATCAAAAAATGTACAACATTGGAGCATCGTCATCCTGCGACTTGATCGCAGGATCCATTAAAATCAATAGCTTAGCTGGATCCCGTGGTCAAGCCACGGGATGACAACAGCTTATTTTGCACAAAATATGATTTATTCAACAACGCCGCAATATGTCGATTAAATCAGCATATTACACAAAATTTAGTTGGATTATCAAAAATTTTCTATCGTCACAGCCATCACCGGCTCGCTGCCAGCTTTGATCGCTTGGCATAAGCTGTTAGTTTGTGGCAATAGACATTGCATATAAAATCGGGCAGTTTGGATTTTTGTTGTATAAAAATCGTCATCACCTTGCTTATTCATCGCAACAACAGCGGCTTTTGCCCACATATAAGCGAGTGCGGTAAGGCTAAAAAGGCGTAAGTAATCGGTTGCAATAGAGGCAGTTAGTGCCGGGTCGTTTGCTGACTGTGCAATAATCCACGCACTGATTTTTGTTAATTGATCGAGTGCAAGTTGTAAAGGTGTGATAAATTCTTCTGCGTTTGCAGGATTATTTTCTTTAATAAATTGCTCAACCTCATCAGTAAATAATTGCAAATACGCACTTTTATTGCTGATTAATTTACGACGAACCAAATCTAATGCTTGCACATCATTGGTTCCTTCATAAATTTGTGCAATGCGCGCATCACGTACAAATTGTTCCATACCCCACTCGCTGATATAACCATGCCCGCCAAATACTTGCAGTGCTAAATTACACGCTTCAAACCCATAATCAGTAAAAAAGGCTTTAACAATGGGTGTAAATAATTGCACGATAGCATCTGCATGTTGACGTTGTGTGTCATCAGGGTGTGCGTTCATTGTGTCGATATGTTTACACACCCATACGGCAAGCGTGCGTGCTCCTTCATTATAAGCACGAATAGTTAATAACGAGCGACGAATGTTGGGGTGAACAATAATCGGGTCAGCTGCTTTGTCAGGATGCAAAGGTTCCTTTGGCGCTCGACCTTGCAAGCGCTCCTTAGCGTAATCGCGTGCATTTTGATAAGCGATCTCTGCTAAACCCAAGCCTTGCATGCCGATAGAAATGCGCTCGATATTCATTACGGTAAACATGGCATTAAGGCCTTTGTTTTTCTCACCAATCAAATACCCTATTGCACCATCGTAATTCATAACACAGGTTGATGAGCCTTTAATTCCCATTTTATGCTCGATTGCGCCACAATGTACGGCGTTACGCTCACCTAAACTGCCATCACCGTTAACATGAAATTTTGGCACGAGAAATAAACTAATGCCTTTTACGCCAGCAGGTGCATCCGGTAATCGCGCGAGCACAAGGTGTATAATGTTTTCAGTTAGGTCATGATCACCACCAGTGATAAATATTTTAGTGCCTGAGAGTGTGTAAGAGCCGTTTTCAAGTGGCTCAGCTTTAGTGCGCAGCAAGCCCAGGTCGGTGCCAGAGTGCGACTCGGTCAAACACATTACTCCGGTCCATTTTCCTTCAGACATATTTGGCAAGTAGCGCTGTTTAAGTTCATCCGTGCCATGTTCTTTGATGGCATCATAAACACCACGTGTTAAGCCAGAGTATAAACTGAAGGACACATTACTTGAACACATCATTTCTTCGATGAGCATGTTAATCATTTGTGGAAATCCTTGCCCGCCAAATTCAGGGTCTGTTGCAAGTGATGGCCAGCCTCCCTCGACAAGTGTTTGATATGCTTTTTTAAACCCTTCAGGTGTTTTAACGTCGCCGTTGTTAAACTGGCAGCCCTGTTCATCACCTGTTTTATTGAGAGGGAAAAATAATTGTTCATTAATCTTAGCGGCTTCTTTTAATACAACCTCAGCAAGTTTACTGTTGATGTCGTCGAAGCCTTCGAGCCCAGCAAGAACATCATCCATATTCCACATTTCACTTAAGGCGAAGTGCATATCACGAAGCGGGGCAGTGTATGTTGGCATGGTTGGGTCCTTCTCAATTCTAAACCTCTTATACTATCCTAAAAACCGGAGTTGAGCGAAAGAGCGGTATCATTATATCTTTACGAGTTGATCAGTTTATGGTCTAATTGGCGTTTTAATATGTTAGGAAGATTTTTGCCTTATTTCCGCTGATATTTTTCAGATGTTTTATCAGTGGTGTATTGAGCATATTCATAATTTTGGGTTTGGTGTGGTTATCTCGTGCTTTTTAAAATGGTGGGGTAACAGATTGATAAATATATATATTTAATTGTTAATTTTTATTGGGGAGGTGTTTATGTCTCGTGGTCCTGGCGGAGCGGCAGCCGCTGCTGCTTTAGATGGTGTTTCTAACGAACGTGTTTTAAATGCAGATGCGACAGTTCAAGATGTATTGAGCCTTATGAGTGAATTGGAGGGGGATCCTCAATGCACCTCTCTAGATCTTTCGGCTTATGCGTTTAAGGGAGAGGGGTCTGAGCCTGTTCGTAATGCAGTTATGAAGCTGCTCGCTCTTAATGAAGGAATTAGCTTAGTTGTCTTAAGAGGAAGTAGAGAGTTTTTGAATAGCCATCAGCTTAAGAAAGGAACTACAGAGCATTTTTACGAATGTGAGCCTCGTGATCCGCGTTGGCTATCTCCTGAATATATTTTTCCTAGACCAGCAGTGATGCTAACGTATAAGGGTATGGGGGGTAAGAGTAGCACGAAGGTAGAATTAAGGCTATTTTCGACGCCAGATGAATTGGTTGAAATCATAAGGTCTATGGTTGATAGTCCAGACCTGATAGAAGCTGATTTCAGTGGCTGTCTAATTGCTGTAGATGCAGAATCTGTGATTGATGCAAAGTGTATCTCGGCGTTAATAGATGTCTTGCATAAGAACTCATCATTAAAGAGGCTTGTTTTGGAGCATAGTGGGCTTGACGATGATGCTGTAGCAAGGTTAGCTACAGCATTACCGCATGCAGGGCTTAAAGACCTCAATATTCGTAATAATGAGTTGCTTACGAACAAAGGGATTACAGGTGTCGTTCAAGAATTTTTTAAGAGTGGTTCCTTAAAGAGACTTTTTGCGTCATTTTCGGAACCTTCTTTTGTTCGTTTTCGTGATGATTATGTGTTGATTGATGATCAGTTTCATCATTTAGGATTTGGGTGGCTAGATAAGAAATACTATTATCTAGCCAAGGTGCC
>JAJFJO010000261.1 GCA_021774015.1 Gammaproteobacteria bacterium | reverse complement strand
GAACCTTTTCGAAGTACCAGATCCGCCCGTGGGCGGGTTGGCAGAATATTTTCACGCAAGTTGGCCAGATTGATATTGTTCCAGAGGCTCTGGCCATATTCCAGTGCTTCTTTCTCAGAAATCTGCGAATAACGATGGAAGAACGATGCAGGATCTCTGAAGGCTGTGTCACGTAACCGCATAAATCTTTCAATATACCAGCTTTCCACATATTCCTTCTTGGCATCGATAAAGATGGAGAAATCAAAATAGTCGGATACAAAGGGTATCGCCACACCATCTCTTACAACGTCTGATGACTGCAAGACATTTATGCCTTCAAATATCAGAATGTCAGGTTGGTCTATGATACTGAATTTACCCGGTATTACGTCATAATGGATATGAGAATAAAGCGGGGCGTGAACCTCTGATTTTCCAGCTTTGATATCGGACAAAAACCGCAACAGCTCTTTTACATTGTAGCTTTCGGGAAACCCCTTTTTCTTCATCAGACCGTGATTTTCCAGTTCAGCGTTGGAATAGAGAAATCCGTCTGTTGTCACCAGATCGACTTTCGGACTGGAGGGCCAGCGGGCGAGAAGCTCCTTCAATATCCTGGCTGTGGTCGATTTGCCGACTGCCACCGATCCGGCAATTCCGATGATGAAAGGTGTTTTCTCGCCAGTGATATTGAGAAAGCGCCTTCGCTGCTGAAACAGCGACTGGGCGGATTCCACATGGGAATATAACAGCCGCGAAAGGGACAGATAAATGCGCTGCACCTCATCCAGAGATACCGGATCGTTAAGTGACCGCAGCCGCCTGACTTCATCTTCCGAAAGTGTCAGCGGTGTGTCGGCTTTGAACTGTTCCCATTCACTTGAGGAAAAATACAAAAATGGTGAGAGCATGCCGATACCACCATTGTCTTTTGTATCCTCCCAGAAGTCACCATTGTCATTGTCGCTGATATTTTTATCGGAATTTTGAAGCACGGGTGATCTCACACTTTATCGGGATAATTTCTATCTGGATGCTTTTTCTTCATGGCCTGACCGGGCTGTTCTGCGTTGAAGTTCTGACATTACATCGCTTACAGGTATATCAGCGGATTTGAGAAGCACCAACAGGTGAAACAGGACATCTGCTGTCTCCCTGGTCAATTCATCACGATTATTGGTGACAGCGGCAATTATTGCTTCAATCGCCTCTTCACCAAATTTCTCGGCACATTTATTTGTGCCTTTTTCCAGCAGAGAGGCGGTGTATGATTGCTCGGCACCGGCATTCGCGCGTTTACTGATAATTCTTTCAAGTTCTGTAAGATCAATCATTTAAAGCATCCGTGTTAATCAAGCCTCATGGCAATGCCATTATTGTTCATATAACGCTTGGCTTCGTCAATCGTATAGGTGCCAAAATGAAAAATCGAGGCGGCAAGGACCGCATTGGCGTGACCGTCACGAATACCTTCAACCAGATGTTCCAGCGTTCCAACACCGCCAGAAGCTATTACCGGCACGCGGACAGCATCGGCGATGTTTCTCGTCAGTTCAAGATCATAGCCGGTTTTCTGGCCATCCTGATCCATCGAAGTCAGCATGATTTCACCGGCTCCCTTTTCAACCACCAGGCGGGCGAATTCGACGGCATCGATGCCGGTGGGCTGACGGCCGCCATGGGTGAATATTTCCCATTTTCCGGGTTCGCCTTGTTGTGAAACCCGTTTAGCGTCGATTGAAATCACAATGCACTGATTGCCGAATTTGTCGGCTGCGCTGGCAACAAAATCCGGGTTTTTAACGGCTGTCGTGTTGATTGCCACTTTATCCGCGCCGGCATTGAGCAGTTTGCGTATATCTTCCAATTGGCGAACGCCACCACCCACTGTCAACGGCATGAAACAATGTTCGGCGGTCTGGCTTACAACATCGAAAATAATACCCCGATTGTCTGCTGAAGCAGTAATATCCAGAAAGCACAATTCATCAGCACCTGCTGCATCATAGGCAATTGCAGCTTCTACCGGATCGCCGGCATCAACCAGATCAACGAATGAAACTCCCTTGACTACGCGACCGTCCTTTACATCGAGGCAGGGTATGATACGGGCTTTCAGTGGCATTAAGGTTCAGACCTTTTAAGTTAACATGCCAATTCAATAATACCTGAAATGGGTCTGTGACCCCGAATATTATTGGATTGGTTTATTTGTTTTTTCGACACTTTTTCAAGATGTCCAGCGCTTCAGTTGCGCTAATTCTTCCGTCATAAAGTGCCCGACCGGTTATCGCGCCTTCAAGTTTTGCTGCATCGGGTCTGGTCATTCGGTGAATATCATCCAGGGATGCCAATCCGCCCGAGGCAATAACTGGAATGGAGACTGCTTCGGCAAGTTCAATTGTTGAATCCCAGTTTATACCGGTCAGGATACCATCGCGATCAATATCGGTGTATATGATGGCCGATACGCCGGCTCCCTCAAATTGTCTGGCCATCTCGATGATGCCCAGTTCACTGGCTTCAGCCCAACCCTCAACCGCAACCCTGCCGCTTTTTGCATCAATCCCAACCGCAATTTGTCCCGGAAAATCTTTACATGCCTGTTTTACAAGTTCCGGATCGCGGACAGCAACGGTTCCCAATATTACTCTTGCCAGACCTTTAGACAGCCATTCTTCAATATGTTGCAGATTTCGAATGCCCCCTCCGAGCTGAACCGGATTGCCGGTTGATTTCAATATCGCTTCGACGGCTTCTCCGTTGACGGTTTTACCGGCAAAGGCACCGTTCAGATCGACGACATGCAGCCACTCAAACCCCTGGTTTTCAAATTCGAGGGCCTGGGCTCCGGGATCGGTATTATAAACTGTGGCTTCATTCATATCGCCAAGTTTGAGGCGAACACATTCGCCGTTTTTCAGATCAATTGCAGGAAATAATATCATTGGGGTGCCTGGGATTGGATAAGTGCTTAGAGCACTTTTGATGAAATATGAACCGTTTGATGCCGCATATCGGTCCACTCGGCTAGGCGCGGAGCGTAGCGCGATGCTTGTGCATCGGGCAAGCTTCGCAACGAAGTCGATG
>JAJFJO010000027.1 GCA_021774015.1 Gammaproteobacteria bacterium | reverse complement strand
ATCTTGAGCGCGGATATATGTGGGGCGATCCAATTGATGATAATCTAATGTACCATCTGTTTTTGTATTGCGCATCGTTTTGATTTGGATGGGCTCACCGCGACCGTTACTGCCAAGACCCGTAACAACGACGGTAACACGCAGCTCTTCACTCATTTCAGGATCGATAACCGTACCTACAACTACCGTTGCATTTTCAGATGTGAAGGATTTAACGGCTTCACCTACCGCCTCAAATTCACCGATAGACATATCCATTCCCGCAGTGATATTAACCAACACACCACGAGCACCTGAAAAATCGATATCTTCTAATAATGGGCTTGCGATCGCTGCTTCTGCTGCTTCGCGCGCACGATTTTCACCGCTGCTTAAACCCGTGCCCATCATCGCCATGCCCATTTCAGACATCACTGTGCGAACATCCGCGAAATCGACATTAATTAAACCGGGACGAGTAATCAAATCTGCAATACCTTGCACCGCGCCCAGCAACACGTTATTTGCTGCTTTAAAAGCATTAAGCAAAGTAATATTTTTACCCAACACGCTAAGCAATTTATTATTAGGTATCGTAATTAATGAATCGACGTATTTACCTAAATTTTCAATACCTTTATCGGCCACATCCATGCGCTTTTTACCTTCAAACGCAAATGGCTTGGTCACAACAGCAACCGTTAAAATTCCCATTTCTTTAGCCACTTCAGCAACAATTGGCGCAGCACCTGTACCTGTACCACCACCCATACCCGCAGTGATAAACACCATATCAGTGCCATCCAATACTTCTTTAATGCGGTCACGATTTTCTTCAGCTGCTTGACGACCCACATCAGGATCCGCACCAGCACCTAAACCTTTAGTAATTTCTTCACCTAGTTGCAACACAGTACGCGCGCTAGAGCGAGTTAAGGCTTGCGCATCGGTGTTCGCACAAACAAATTCAACACCTTCGATGCTTTCAGCCATCATGTGTTCAATCGCATTACCACCGCCACCACCGACACCGATAACTTTAATCTGTGCATTGTGAGACGAGCTATCACCTAACTCAAACATGTCTTTACTCCTCTAAAAATTCCCGTTAAACCAACTTTTCATGCGTGACCACATGTTTGTAAAGCCACCCCGATTAAATTCATAGGTGACAGGATTATGTTGCTGTTGCACGCCATGAATCAATAGACCCACACCCGTTGCAAAGCCAAGATTTTCACGCACATCAATCAAACCTAATATATTGTGTGGTGTTCCCAAACGAACAGGCATGTCAAAAATACCTTCCGCCAACTCAACCAAACCGGGAACACTGGATGCACCACCAGTTAAAACAATACCGGCCGTAATTAAGTCTTCAAACCCGCTGCGACGTAATTCTGCTTTCACCAACGCGAATAATTCTTCGTAGCGTACCGTAACAACTTGCGCTAACGCACGTTTTTGAATTTGTTTCGGTGGCCGTTTAGCGACGCTAGGAACTTTGATTGTTTCTGCTGCATCCACTTCGCTAATCAGCGTTGTCGCATACTTAATTTTAATTTGTTCTGCATGCTGAGTAGGAGTACGCAAAGCAACCGCCACATCGTTCGTAACATGGTCACCCGCAATAGGAATAACTGAGGTATGACGAATAGCGTTTTCAGTGAAAATAGCAATATCGGTTGTGCCACCACCAATATCAATCATGCACACGCCCAATTCTTTTTCATCATCTGTTAACACAGAGTGGCTCGACGCGAGTTGCTCCAAAACAACGTCACCGACTTGCAAACCACAACGCTTCACACATTTTGAAATATTTTGCGCTGCACTTACTGCACCCGTCACAATATGTACTTTAGCTTCTAAACGAACGCCGGACATACCCACTGGCTCACGCACACCTTCTTGGCTATCGACAATAAACTCTTGGGGTAAAATGTGTAAGATTTTTTGATCCGACGGAATCGCAACGGCTTTGGCTGCATCAATCACTCGATCCACATCATTTTGATTCACTTCACGATCACGAATCGCCACAATACCATGAGAATTTAAGCTGCGAATATGACTACCAGCAATACCTGTGAAAGCGGAGTGAATTTCACAACCCGCCATCAATTCGGCTTCTTCGATAGCACGTTGGATCGATTGAACGGTTGACTCAATATTGACCACCACACCACGCTTCAAACCATGCGATGGATGAGTCCCAAAACCGATAACTTCAACTTGGTCTTCTTGGTTAACTTCACCAACAAGAGCAGCAATTTTGCTTGTACCGATATCAAGCGCGACAATCAGATTTTTATCCGGTTTTTTCGACATCGGCCGAACTCTCCCTATGCGATAGTCCTTAAGATTCATTAGTATAAAGTAATTATATGAAGAACTCTATTATAAAATTGAAATTTAGGATAACCCTGTATTATATATAATTTTTAGTATCTTGCGTTGTTTTTATAATTTAATACTTTAAATATTGGCTGATAGAAATGGAAAAATATCAGTTATCTTATAAAGCTATTTCTGATATTGATGGAAAAAATTCTAAAAAATACTGCTGAACGCACTTACTAAATACAGTATAAAGCAATATACGGGAGGAACTTGATTTCAAAGAGTAGTTAACAGCTGTAAAATTGAATGATTTTGCATTCTAGCTCAGATTACAATCAAAATAGACTCCCGGTCTGAGTACACGAGGGTCAGCCACTGGAGAATTGACACCTAATCGCCTCGCTTCCTTGAGTGCATACCCTGCTCTAGCCTGAATAGCTCTGTGCAACTCAACAATTCGTGGGTGTGCAGTATTCAATGAAGAAACAACATTCATATGCGAGCGTGAGGGGTGTGTGCGTGAAAACCCACCTCGAGGCCTATCCAAATCATCGTGCTCTGTCGAATAAACCTCAACAAGCTTAAGACCAGGTTGTCCCCAGCTTAAACCTATTTGAGTCGCAGGAGCTTCACCAACCACTTTCATTGCTTCTTTACGACCATAAGCGCTAACCATGGATTTCCAAAGTTGCTCTTTTACATGCATCCGATGATGCACCTTGCTCCCACTCTCATCATGTGGGTGCCAACCTACATTTTCAGGATTCTTATGAGCCACTGTATAACGACCGTTCTCATAATACAAAGTTGGGTAATTTTCCTCACCCTCAGTATACCCAACAAGATCCCCTGTAGATATCGGTGACACATTAGATAATCTACTCAATTATTTTCCTTTAAATTTAATAATTACAATGGGTCACATAGGTATTATAATATTGTGGATTAAGGTAATTAAGCTCGCGCCCATAATTACTAAATATGCTAAAATGACGGTAGTTGCAATAAAAGTATTTTTCATGAGTTGCTCCAACGTTTAAGTGATCTACTCTAAACTATCTCAAGGGCTAGAAAATATCTAAGTTGTTCTCTCGTTAACTCTACCTATCAACCGGTATGTACATGCTATTATATTAACCTCAGAAGAAAATTCTGTAGGAAATTACCCTACACAATTGCAAGTATTTTTCAATTGCTGCAACTAATAGTATTATCACATAATCAACTTATCGCCCTCCACCCGCATCAGGAGATCCAGATTGTAAATTACCCACGACCCCACTTGGCATATCAGGAGTTGCCCCCGGCCGACGGTCAAATAGCCCATCACCATTCAAAGCTAGATTATCTGCAAAACCACTATGGTTTCGCGAAGCACTCGAAGACGACACTGATAAAATTATCTCTGAAGAAATTCCAAAACTTTCTTCAGGTTCAGCTACACTAGATGAAGAAGTCCCAGAGTAGATGTCTTCTCGTAGGTGATTAATTATATCTATTTTGGCAACTGTTACACATTAAAATGGAACAAAGCCACTCCGATACAAATCAACGTTCCATTATTGTGGTGCCAATCAAATAATGGATGATAAAAAATTCACGATGCAATTTTAGGGACATTCATTATTCAGACACCACCAGATCAAATCTCGATAACATATTTTGTTTTAAATAGTTACAAAATTCTACAATGCGCTTAGGAGTTGGGTCTTGCTTTATACAACATAAATAATACGATGCTTTTTCAATCTTGTAATCTGATAAAACTTCAACCAGCTCACCGGCTTTTAACTCTGAACGAACAGTATATGGTAATAAACAAACCAATCCGAGATGGTTTTTTGCTGCATTTTTTAGAGTTTCAACACTATTACATTGTAAATTTCCTGTCACAAACACTTTTTTATT